>NZ_JBEOYU010000027.1:0-83368 GCF_040297265.1 Streptomyces sp. NPDC001832 | reverse complement strand
CCCACGTCCACGCGGTCTGGTAATGCACACCGTTGCGCACCGCCCACTCGGAAAGCTTCACAACATCACGATATTCACCGAAGGTGACAGATATCGACTGAAAGAAATAGGAACTGTTGTTCACCCCCATTCTCAGCTGTTCTCCGGCCCCGTGCCGAATCCCACGCCGTCGTATCGGACTCGCCCGGCTACCAGGACAAGGCCACCACCTGGTGGCGCGACAACCCGCTGGCGACCACGGTCGGTCACCAGCTGGCTGGACCCCCCGGGGAACTGGTGGCAGTTGATTAGGCGATCACACCAGTACCGAGGCCGGTGCTGGTACGGCCGTTGGCCAAGTCGAGGTCCGTTTCGGATACGACATTGTCGTCCGGGCCGTAATCAACTTGGTGGTGCGGGCGAGCCCGCCCGGGTCCATCACCGTCGACGTGGTGCGGTTTCCTCGGTGAGCCCGCCCGCAGGCACGGCGTCCTCGGCGATGGAGCCGGTGAAGTGGCTGATGTCGGCGAGTACGCTGCTCCAGCCCTTGGCGAAGCCTGCGCCGGCGCATGTTCACACCCGGTGCCGCACCCACACGTTGGGCTCCACATACGCCGCGTATCCGTGCACCACCGAACAGTGCACCGGCACCAATGCCCCTGGAACCTCCACCGGACCGTGCTCGTCGAACGGCAGCCCGGTCCAGGACCGCCACCGGTCGAGGGAGCCCGACACCGTCATGGACACTGGTGCCACCGCCTCGATCACCCCGCCCGCCCGCACATGGACGCGCAGCCACGGGTCGTACGGCAGCCCGTCCTCCGCCCGGGTCCGGCGGGCGTACTCCTCCATCGGAGACGAGGCATCCAGATGCTTGGCGCTCGGCCGCACCGGGGCGACGAGCTCCCGGAACCCGAGCCGGCTGGTATTCTCCCGCAACGCGGCGACCATTTGCCCCGAAATCCCATGCCCCTGCCGCCCCGTGGCGACGGAGATCTCGATCGCACCGACCGTGTCCGGCGTACGCCCATGCCGCAGGTCGGAGAAGGCCCACAGCAGTGACTGGTCCCAGCCGCCCTCGGGCAACGTCCCGCGCCCCGGTGCATGCAGCGCAAACGGCACGCTGAACGCCCGCGCGACGACGGCACCGTCCGGGTCGGTCGCGACGAGCACGTATTCCGGGAACTCGACGGCGATCCTGGGGTAATTGGCCCACCCCACGAGGTCCTCCAGTACGAACTCCGGCCAGGTATCGGGCATCTCCTGCATGGGCCCGGCAAGCTGGGGGCGCGCTGCAAGGGTGGTGATTAACAGTTCCATCCACGACACGTTAGGCAGCCGCAATCCCGCAGCCAAACCGTTTTACATGCCCCCGATGCACGGCCGCGGCCACGCGACGCTTGCACCCGCCCCCCCGTCACCCGCCGCACTGCGCCAGCATCGCCTGCTTGTCGGCGGTGGTCACCGGCAGTTCGTACTTCAGCGACACCTGCGCGAACCGCACCGCGTACGAGCAGCGGACCGGCTTGTACGGCGGCAGCCAGGACGCGGGCCCGGAATCCCGCTTGGCGCTGTTGGCCGAACCGTCGACCGGGATGAGGTTGAGCGGGTCGTTGGCGATCTGCTGGCGCTTGGCCTCGGTCCAGTGCGCGGCGCCCATCTGCCAGTCGTACGAGAGCGGCATGATGTGATCGATCTGGACCTCGGTCGCCTGCTGCTTGCGCCAGTCGATGGTCGAGCCGGTGTACGGGTCCTTGAGCGTCATCGACACGACCACACAGTCCGAACCGGACCGGAACTTCACGTCCTTGCCGTCCCTGGCGAGGAGGTCGTTGCGGGTGTCGCAGCCGTTCCTCGCGAGCGGTACCCCGTCGACCGAGTCCTTCCAAGCGTAGCCGAACTTGTCACGGTCGTACCCGGTCTTCGGGCCCCGCCCCTTCGTCGTCACCTTCTCGATGATCTCCCGGCCTGCCGCCTTGTCCGCCTCGGAGGTGAGGGGGGCGAGGCCGGGCTTCGTGCCGTCGGCGTTGTTCAGCGGGCTTGCCCCGAAACCGGTGACGGCCCGTCCGCCGCCCTCCCCCTCGGAGGACGAGGGCTCGGGGTCGCAGCCGGCCAGGGTCAGCACCGTCGCCACGCAGAGGGCGGGCAGGGCCACTTGGTACACACGGGGAACTGACACGCGAAGCCGTCCTGACTAGGAGAAAGCCGAACCAGCAAATCGTATGTACGCTTTCCCCACGTACACGCGTCCATGACCGTGCCGCACACCAGTGCGGCCGGAATCACACCCCCCGGGTCAGCGCGCACTCCCGCACCTCGATCAATCCGTCGGGGTGAGATGTCAGTGCCGGGTGCGAGACTGCCCGGCATGATCGAGCCGAACCCGAAAGCGGACCTTCTCCAGTACCTGCAACAGGGGCGTGACGCCCTCGTATGGAAGCTCGAAGGGCTCTCCGAGTACGACATACGCCGCCCGCTGACACCCACGGGAACGAACCTGCTCGGCCTGCTCAAGCATCTTGCCGGGGTGGAGCTGGGCTACTTCGGTGACACGTTCGGGCGGCCGTTCTTCACCGAGGAGCCGCCGTCCTGGTGGTACACGCGGGACGCGGAGCCCAACGCGGACATGTGGGCCACCGCGGACGAGTCCCGTGAGGACATCGTCGGGCTGTACCGCCGCGCCTGGGCGCACTCCGACAACACGATCGAGGCCCTCGACCTCGACTCGACCGGCCGAGTCCCATGGTGGCCCGAGGAACGCGCCGAGGTGACGTTGCACCACATCCTGCTCCGCGTCATCTCCGACACCCAGCGCCACGCCGGCCACGCCGACGTGGTGCGGGAGCTCATCGACGGAGCCACCGGCTACACCCTGGCCCAGGACAGCATGCCGTCCGGAGACCCGACCTGGTGGAAGAACCACCGCGCCCGCCTGGAACAGGTGGCCCGGGAGGTCAACAGCTGACCACCCCACACCCCTTCCCCCGTCGGATGTCCGACGGGGCCGGGGCCTCAGGACGACCGGGGCTACGAGCCGAGGATCGTGGTCAGGAACTCCCCCGTCCACGCCAGCAGTTCGCGGCCGACGACCGGTTTGCCGCCGATCCTGCCGGTGGTGGGGCGCGGGACCAGGATCTGGTGGACGGCCGGCTTGATGACCGTCTTCGGGTAGAGGCGCTTCAGGCGGAGCTCCTGCGATTCACGCAACTCGACCGGTGCGAACCGGATGTTCGAGCCCTGGAGCACGATCTCGCCGACGCCGCAGGCGCGGGCCAGCATGCGCAGGCCCGCGACCAGGAGCAGATTCTCGACCGGTTCGGGGAGCTTGCCGTAACGGTCGGTTAGTTCCTCGCGGACCGCCCTGATGTCGTCCTCGCTGTTGGCGGAGGCGATGGCGCGGTACGCCTGGAGGCGCAGCCGCTCGCCGGGGGCGTAGTCGTGGGGGACGTGCGCGTCGACCGGGAGCTCGATCTTGACCTCCAGGGGCGGCTCCTCCTCCACGCCGCCTTCGAGGGAAGCCCGGTAGTCGGCCACTGCCTCGCCGACCATGCGTACGTACAGGTCGAAGCCGACGCCCGCGATGTGGCCGGACTGTTCGCCGCCCAGGAGGTTTCCGGCGCCGCGGATTTCGAGGTCCTTCATCGCCACGTACATGCCCGCGCCCATCTCGGTGTGCTGGGCGATCGTGGCCAGGCGTTCGTGGGCCGTCTCGGTGAGCGGCTTCTCCGGGGGGTAGAGGAAGTAGGCGTAACCGCGCTCGCGGCCACGGCCCACCCGGCCGCGCAGCTGGTGGAGCTGGGAGAGGCCGAAGTTGTCGCCGCGCTCGACGATCAGGGTGTTGGCGTTGGAGATGTCGATGCCGGACTCGACGATCGTCGTGGAGACCAGGACGTCGAACTTCTTCTCCCAGAAGTCCACCACCACCTGTTCCAGGGCTTGTTCGGACATCTGGCCGTGGGCGGTCGCGATCCTCGCCTCGGGAACGATCTCGCGCAGGCGCGCGGCGACGCGGTCGATCGACTCGACGCGGTTGTGGATGTAGAACGCCTGGCCCTCGCGGAGCAGTTCGCGGCGGATCGCCGCACCGATCTGCTTCTCCTCGTACGGGCCGACGAAGGTGAGGACCGGGTGGCGCTCCTCGGGAGGTGTGGTGATCGTCGACATCTCGCGGATGCCCGTCACGGCCATTTCGAGCGTACGGGGGATGGGTGTCGCGGACATGGTGAGGACGTCCACGTTGGCGCGGAGCTTCTTCAGCTGCTCCTTGTGCTCGACACCGAAGCGCTGTTCCTCGTCGACGATGACCAGGCCCAGGTCCTTGAACTTCGTCTCGGAGGAGAAGAGGCGGTGGGTGCCGATGACCAGGTCGACGGAGCCCTCGCGGAGCCCTTCCAGGGTCGACTTGGACTCGGAATCGGACTGGAAGCGGCTCAGCGCCCTTACGGTGACCGGGAATTGGGAGTAGCGCTCGGTGAACGTGCCGTGGTGCTGCTGGACCAGAAGGGTCGTGGGTACGAGTACGGCGACCTGCTTGCCGTCCTGGACCGCCTTGAAGGCCGCCCGTACCGCGATCTCCGTCTTGCCGTAGCCGACGTCGCCGCAGATCAGCCGGTCCATCGGGACGGACTTCTCCATGTCCTGCTTGACCTCGGCGATGGTGGTGAGCTGGTCGGGCGTCTCCGCGTACGGGAAGGCGTCCTCCAGTTCGCGCTGCCAGGGGGTGTCGGGGCCGAAGACGTGGCCGGGCGCCGCCATCCGCGCCGAGTAGAGCTTGATCAGGTCGGCGGCGATCTCCTTGACGGCCTTCTTGGCGCGCGCCTTGGTCTTCGTCCAGTCGGCGCCGCCGAGCCGGTGCAGGGTGGGTGCCTCGCCGCCGACGTACTTGGTGACCTGTTCCAGCTGGTCGGTCGGGATGTAGAGGCGGTCGCCGGGCTGGCCGCGCTTGGCGGGAGCGTACTCGACGAGGAGGTACTCGCGGGTGGCGCCCTGCACGGTGCGCTGCACCATCTCGATGTAGCGGCCCACACCGTGCTGTTCGTGGACGATGTAGTCGCCGGTCTCCAGCGTCAGCGGGTCGATCGTCTTGCGGCGGCGGGCCGGCATCCGGCCCAGGTCCTTGGTGGCGGTGCGCTGGCCGGTCAGGTCCGTCTCGGTGAGGACCGCGAGTTTGAGCGCGGGGTCGACGAAGCCGTGGTCGATCGCGCCGCAGGAGACGTGGACGACGGACGGGGAGATGTCCGCCAGGTCCGGGTCGAGGCGGGCGGCGACGCCTTCGCCGCTCAGCACCTCGACGGTGCGGGAGGCGAGCCCCTGGCCCTCGGTTACGTACACCGTGCGCCAGCCGTCGGCGATCCAGCCCTTGGTGTCGGCGAGCGCGCGGGCGGTGTCGCCGCGGTAGGACTCCGGGGCGTGCATGGTGAGCTTGAGGGTGTCCGTGTCGAGCTCGTCGTCCGCGGCGAACGGGGAGACGGACCACCACATCATGCCCAGCTCGCGGGCCCGGTCGCGGACGTCCGCGATGCCCCGCAGGGAGGCCGCGCCGACGTCGATCGGGGCCTGGCCCGCCCGTCGCCCACCACCGCCCTTGTCGGAGCGGACTTCGTCCGCGCTGGACATCGCGGTGGCCGCCCAGGACGCCTGGAGGAACTCCTGGCTGGTGGCGACCAGGTCGGCCGCCCTGGTGCGGACCCGCTCCGGGTCGCAGACCAGCGCCATCGAGCCCTTGGGCAGTACGTCGAGCAGCAGCTCCATGTCGTCGACGAGGACCGGGGCGAGGGACTCCATGCCCTCCACCGCGATGCCCTCGGCGATCTTGCCAAGCAGTTCGCCCAGCTCCGGGTGGAGTTCGGCCAGGGCGGCGGCCCGCTCGCGCACCTCGTCGGTCAGCAGCAGCTCACGGCAGGGCGGCGCCCACAGCCCGTGCTCGGCGATCTCCAGCGACCTCTGGTCGGCGATCTTGAAGTAGCGGATCTCCTCGACGTCGTCACCCCAGAACTCCACCCGAAGGGGGTGCTCCTCGGTCGGCGGGAACACGTCCAGGATGCCGCCGCGCACGGCGAACTCGCCGCGCTTCTCGACCAGTTCGACGCGGGAGTACGCGGCTGCCGCGAGCGCGTCGACCGTCCTGCCGAGGTCGGCGCTCTGTCCGATGCGCAGCGCTACGGGTTCCAGGTCGCCGAGCCCCTTGACCTGCGGCTGGAGCACGGAGCGGATCGGTGCGACGACGACCTTGACCGGGCCGGTCTCCGGGTCGTCCTTCCGCGGGTGCGCCAGGCGCCGCAGCACGGCGAGACGGCGGCCCACGGTGTCGGAGCGGGGCGAGAGCCGCTCGTGCGGCAGGGTCTCCCAGGACGGGAACTCGGCGATCGTGTCCGGCGGCAGCAGGGTGCGCAGCGCGGCCGCGAGGTCCTCGGCCTCCCGGCCGGTCGCGGTGACGGCGAGCACGGTCCGCCCGGCCTCACGGGCCAGCGCGGCCACGGCGAAGGGGCGGGCGGCGGCCGGGCCGACGAGGTCGACGTGCATCCGGTGGCCGTCGGTGGCGGCCTTCACCGCTTCGGAGAGTGCCGGATCCGTCACGACGACATCCAGCAGACCGTGCAGGCTCATGAAGGGCTTCCGTCCGGGTAACTAGGGCGAGGTTTGACAGCCGGCTGCTGCCAGGGGGCAACACGAAGGACCCGACACGTCTCACGGGCCGGGGGCTCCAGCGTACGACGCCGGTGTGTCACCCGCGCGAGGGAACGCCGTTGCCCGTGCGGTGAGACCGGAGCTAGCGTTAGTCCACACCTAGTCCGATCCAGTTTCCTGCGAGGCAGTCGTGGAAGCAGCACGGCAGTACAACGTGCATGAGGCCAAGACCCACTTTTCCCGCATACTGCAACAGGTCGAGACCGGGGAAGAGGTGGTGATCAGCAGGGCGGGCAAGCCCATCGCCAAGGTCGTGCCGCTGCACCCCAAGGTCGACCGGACCGACTACGGGGCGCTCCGGGGGCAGATCCACATCGCCGAGGACTTCGACGAACTGCCCGACGACATCGCCGATGCATTCGGGATGCGCGGATGAGGCTGCTTCTGGACACGCACGTCGTCCTGTGGTGGCTGGACGCCTCCCCCGAGCTGTCCAACGACCTCAAGGACCTGTTGCGCACCGAACCCGAGGTGTACATCAGCGCTGCGACCCCGTGGGAAATCGCGATCAAGCAGAGCCTCGGGAAGCTGGAGGGCTCCGGAGACCTTGCGGAACGGGCGCGGGACATGCAGTTCACCACGCTGCCCATCACCGCTGCTCACAGCGTTCGCGCCGGACGCCTCCCCCAGATTCATCGAGATCCCTTCGACCGGGTTCTCATCGCACAGGCCCAGCTCGAAGCGCTGACACTCGTCACGCGCGACCTGTGGATCCCGAAGTACGACGTCCCTGTCATGCCTGCCTGACCGTGCCCCGAGGACACGCATCCGGCTCCGGAGTGTTTGGAGGAACACCCCGGAGCCGGAAACGTCATCCTAGTGCCGCGGTCGGTTTTGCCGGGCGGGGCACTACATCGGCCGTCGCCCTCGCTATTCCGTGGCGATCGCGTTCAGGACGTTCATCCTGCCCGCCCGGAACGCCGGGACCAGGGCCGCGAACAGGCCGACGAAGGCCGAGCCGACGAAGACCGCGAGGATCGTCGGCCACGGGATCTCCAGGACGTCCATGCCCTCCAGGGCCAGCAGCTTCTGGGCCGCCGTGCCCCAGCCCATGCCGAGGCCGAGACCGAGCAGGGCGCCGAAGACCGCGATGACCACCGACTCCAGGCGGATCATGCGGCGCAGCTGGCGGCGGGAGAGGCCGATGGCGCGCAGCAGGCCGATCTCCCGGGTCCGCTCGACCACCGACAGGGCCAGGGTGTTCACCACGCCGAGCACCGCGACGATGATCGCGAGTGCCAGCAGGCCGTAGACGATGTTCAGGAGCTGGCCGATCTGGTCCTGCAACTGCTCCTTGAAGTCGGCCTGGTTCTTCACCTCGTACTGCGGGTACGCGGCGAGGGCGTCCTTGAGGGCGGCATACGCCTCCTTCTCCTTGCCGTCCACCGCCTTCGCGAACATGATCGTGTTGTCCGGCAGGGTGTCGGCGGGGACGTACCGCGCGGCGGTCGTGATGTCGAGGTACATCGCGGTCTTGTCGATGTTCACGTCGTCCGAGGTGATCGCGGCGACCTTCAGCTTCACCGTCTCACCGCCCTTGAACGCGACGGTGAGCCGGTCACCGACCTCGATGTGGTGCTCGGTGGCGTACGTCTCGCCGACCGACATGGCGTCCTTGCCGTACGCGTCGGCCAGCTTGCCGGAGAGGGTCTCACGGCGGACGTCGTCCTTGTACGTCGGGTCCGCGGCGACCAGGGCCACTTCCTGGTCGGTGCCGTCGGGGGCGGTGAGCTCGGCGCTGACGGTCTTGTACGAGGTGAGGTGCTCGATGTCCGGCACGCTCTCCAGGGCTTTCTCGGCCTGCGGCACGATCAGCTGGAAGGCGCCGCCGGACGACTCGACGATGAAGTCCGTGCCGACCGACTTGTCGAGTTCCTCGGTGGCCGAGGCGACCATGGAGGAGCCGACGACGGAAAGGCAGGCCACCAGGGCGAGGCCGATCATGAGAGCCGCGCCGGTCGCTCCGGTGCGCCGCGGGTTGCGCAGGGCGTTGCGCTCCGCGAGCCGGCCGACGGGGCCGAACATCCGCAGCATGACCGCGCTCAGCACCCGGACCAGGAGGCCGGCCAGCAGCGGGCCGATCACGATGAAGCCGATCAGGGTGAGGACCACGCCCGCACCGAGGAAGAGCGAACCCTCGCTCGACTTGTCGGCCCGTGTGGCGGCCAGGAGCGCGGCGCCACCGGCGAGGGTGAGCACCAGGCCGATCCCGGCCCGGACCCGGCCCGCGCGGCCGTCCGCCGGGGTGCCGGCGTCACGCAGGGCGGCCATCGGGGAAATCTTCCCGGCGCGGCGGGCCGGGATGTACGCGGCGACGACCGTGACGATGATGCCGAGCGCGAGGCCGGCCACCGGGGTCGTCCAGGCGAGCGTGAGGTCCTTGGTGGACAGGTCCATGCCCATGGAGCCCATGAGCTTCATCAGGCCGACGGCGAGGCCGACCCCGGCGCCGACGCCGAGGACGGAGCCGACGATGCCGAGAAACAGCGCCTCGATCAGCACGGACCGGTTGACCTGCTTGCGGCTGGAGCCGATGGCCCGCATCAGACCGATCTCGCGTGTGCGCTGGGCGACCAGCATCGAGAAGGTGTTGACGATCAGGAAGATGCCGACGAGGAAGGCGATCCCGGCGAAGCCGAGCATCGCGTACTTCATGACGTCGAGGAAGGAGCCCATCGAGTCCTTGTTGGCGTCCGCCGCCTCCTTCTGCGTCTGGAGCTTGTACGCGGAGGTGTCGCCGAGCGCCGCGGCGACGTTCTTCTTCACCTGCGTGTCGGTGACGCCGGATTCGGCGGTGACGGAGATGAGGCTGAAGACATCCTGCTTGCCGAGCAGCTTCGTCTGCGCGGTGACAGTGTCGAAGTAGACGATCGCCGCACCGGGGTTGGTGACCTTGAAGGTGGCGATGCCGCTGATCTTCGCGTTGATGTCGCCGGTGGCGGCGATGGTGCGCAGCTCGTCACCGATCTTCAGGCCGTGCTTGTCGGCGGTGTCGGCGTCGACCATCACCTCGGTCGGGCCGCGCGGTGCGTGGCCGGAGGTGATCTCCATCGAACGCAGGTCGTTCTTCGTCCAGTTGCCCGCGATCGTCGGGGCACCCGTTGTCGAGCCCATGTTCTTGTTGTGGCTGTCGACGACGGTGACGGACATGCTGGTGACCGCGCCCTCGGCGTCCTTCACGCCGGTGGCCTTGCCGGCCTGCTGGACGGCGGAGGCGGGGAGCGTGACGGGCTTGCCGTCCTTCGGGAGCCGGTCGTCGTCCTCAAAAGTCTTCGGGCTGACGGTGACATCGGCCGACGTCGCGGCGAAGAGCTTGTCGAACGTGGTGTTCATGGTGTCGGTGAAGACGAGTGTGCCGCACACGAACGCCACCGACAGCAGGACCGCGACGGCGGAGAGCGCCATTCGTCCCTTGTGCGCGAAGAAGTTGCGTCTCGATGTCTTCCAGACGGTCATGACGTCCGCCCGCGCGAGTCGAAGTCCTTCATGCGGTCGAGGACCTGATCGGCCGTCGGGTCCAGCATCTCGTCGACGATGCGTCCGTCGGCGAGGTACAGCACCCGGTCCGCGTAGGAGGCGGCGACCGGGTCGTGGGTGACCATGACGATGGTCTGGCCCAGTTCGTCGACCGACCTGCGCAGGAAGCTCAGCACCTCGGCGCCGGCACGCGAGTCCAGGTTTCCGGTGGGCTCGTCACCGAAGATGATCTCCGGCCGGGCGGCGAGCGCCCTGGCCACCGCGACACGCTGCTGCTGACCGCCGGAGAGCTCGGTGGGCCGGTGCTTCAGCCGCTCGGCCAGACCGACCGTCTCCACGACCTGCCGCAGCCAGGCCGCTTCGGGCTTGCGGCCCGCGATGTCCATCGGCAGCGTGATGTTCTCCAGCGCGTTGAGCGTCGGGAGCAGGTTGAACGCCTGGAAGATGAAGCCGATCCGGTCCCGGCGGAGCTGGGTGAGCTTCTTGTCCTTGAGCCCGGTGATCTCGGTCTCGTCGAGGTGGATCTGACCGGATGTCACGGTGTCCAGGCCGGCCAGGCAGTGCATCAGGGTCGACTTGCCGGAGCCGGACGGGCCCATGATCGCCGTGAACTGCCCTCGGACGATGTCCACATCGACATGGTCGAGCGCGACGACCCGGGTCTCCCCCGCCCCGTATGCCTTGACGACCTGCCGCGCTCGCGCGGCGACGGCCGTACGCCCTCCAGTGCCCCCGTGCCTGGCAATGGTTACAGCCGTTGTCACGGTTCTTCTCCTATGTCGGTCAGCGCTTTTCGGCCAGCGTTCGATGTCGCGGGTGTACCTGTGAAGCCTGGTGTTCCGAGGGGGCCGGCGCACTGGTGCACAGCGCAGTCTTCGGGTGGGGTTTTCCCCACCCCGCCCCCGCGGTCAGCCGCATTCGCGGCGGGAATCAGCCGCTTGTCGCGGTGCAGGAACACGCTAAGGAACGGGCCCGGGCCGTCACGTCCTCCGCCGGAAGGAACCACCCCCGGGCAGAACTGAGGAGCGCCCCCTAGGGGGGCCCGGCCCCCGGGTGGAGACCCGCCTCAGGGACTGGACCCATGGGTGCGCGCGCCGAGGTCCGCAGAGGTCTTCGGACCCGCCCCCCAGCAGCGGCTCCTCCCCACCGCAACCCACGGGTGAGACAGTGTCCCGAGAAAATACGTGCAAGGGGAAGGAACCTTGGTGGGCGGCGCGGGCAGCAATGCGGGCGGCAATACCGAAGCGATGTCCGGGCCGGGCGCCGGCCCGGCCCCGTCCCCCGCGACGCCGCGCGGACGCGGCCCGGTGGTCGCCGCCCTGATGCTCGGGATGGCCCTGGCGGCCATCGACGGCACCATCGTCTCCACCGCCGTTCCGCAGATCGTCGGCGATCTCGGCGGCTTCTCCGTCTTCTCCTGGCTGTTCTCCGGCTATCTGCTGGCCGTGACGGTCTCCCTGCCGGTGTACGGGAAGCTCTCCGACACCTTCGGCCGCAAGCCGGTCCTGATCGCCGGCATCGTCCTCTTCCTGTTCGGCTCGGTGCTCTGCGCCGCTGCCTGGAACATGGCCGCACTGATCGCCTTCCGGGTCGTCCAGGGCCTGGGCGGCGGCGCTCTGCAGGGCACTGTGCAGACCATCGCCGCGGACCTCTACCCGCTCAAGGAACGCCCCAGGATCCAGGCCAGGCTGTCGACCGTATGGGCCGCATCGGCGGTCTTGGGACCGGTGATCGGCGGGCTGTTCGCCGTGTACGCCGACTGGCGCTGGATCTTTCTGATCAATCTGCCGGTCGGGGCCCTCGCGCTCTGGCTCGTCGTACGCCATCTCCACGAGCCCTCCTGCACCCGCCGTGCGGCCGACACGCCCCGCCCCCGTATCGACTGGGCGGGCGCCCTCGCCATCTTCGCCACCGGCACCCTGCTGCTGACCGCGCTCGTCCAGGGCGGGGTCGCCTGGCCCTGGTTCTCCGCCCCGTCCCTCGGACTGCTGGCCGGCAGCGTCGTGCTCGGCGCGCTGACCGTCGTCATCGAGCGGCGCGCCGCCGATCCGGTCATTCCCGGCTGGGTCTGGCGGCGGCGGACCATCGCCTCGGTCAATCTGGCGCTGGGCGCGATGGGGCTGCTGATGGTCGCCCCCACGGTCTTCCTGCCGACGTACGCCCAGTCGGTACTGGGTCTCGGCCCGATCGCCGCCGGTTTCGTGCTGTCCGTGATGACCCTGAGCTGGCCGGTGTCGGCGGCGCTCTCCAACCGCGTCTACAACCGCATCGGCTTCCGCCGCACCGCGATCATCGGCATGAGCTGCGCCCTGCTGATACTGCTCGCCTTCCCGCTGCTGCCGTATCCGGGCGAGCCCTGGCAGCCCGCCCTGATCATGCTGCTGCTCGGCGCGGCGCTCGGGCTGTTCCAACTGCCGCTGATCGTCGGGGTCCAGTCGACGGTCGGCTGGGCCGAGCGCGGTACGACGACCGCCTCCGTACTCTTCTGCCGCCAGGTCGGCCAGAGCATCGGTGCCGCGCTCTTCGGCGCCGTCGCCAACGGAATCCTCACCTCCCGGCTGGCCGCCGCCCCGGTCACCGGGCTGCCGGGCGACCTGGACGCGATCTCGCACGCCCTGGACGACCCGGGCAGGCTCTCGGCAGCGGCGACGGACTACCTGCGGCGGGCCGTCGACGCCGCCGTCGACCACGTCTACCTGGGTGCCGCCGGGGCCGCGGCACTCGCCCTGCTGGTGCTGGTCTTCGTGGCCCCGCGACGCTTCCCGGTCCTCACCGAGGAGCCCGGGAACGACGCCCCGGCGCCGTAGGGCCTGTCCGGGGTTGTGATCTGGGCTCGTGGGGCGTGGCACGCACGCTCGCCGCGTTGTCGGGATCGTCCTCGTACGCCCAGTACGAGGACGACCCTCCGCCTTGCGATCGCACGCACCACGCCCCGCTCCCTGATCCAGATCACAACCCCGGACAGGCCCTGGAGCCTCACACCACGGGGCGGACGGCGAGGCAAAAGGACTCCATACGGCAAGACCTCACTCAACTGAGCCATTACCTTGCGCAGTTCCAGCCAAGGTCTCCCCAACTCCCATACCGGCGAGTAATGTTCGCGCCTCCAACGCACACCAGCACTCCTGCCTTGCCGTCCAGACCAGGACCCGAGCCATGCAAGGAGCAGCACCCAGATGTCGCACGGAAGCCCGCCCCCGTCCCCGTACTCCTCCTGGCCCGAACAGCTGCCGAAGCCGTCCCGGCGGCATCGGCCCCCGCCACCGCATCACCCCGAACACCTGCTGCCCTGGCAGAGCTCGGAGCCCTCACCGCCTCCGGAACGGCCGGACCCGCCCGCCGGGCCCACGGCCGCCCCCGCCCGCCACGGCGATCTGCGCCGGCTGCGCACCGCGTACCGGCTGCTGCGGCGCACCGCGGCCCTGACCGCATTCGGCTACTTTGTTACCTTCCTGCTGCTCTCCGGCTTCGCCAAGGACCTGATGGACCACTCCCTGTTCGGCGGCCTCAACATCGGCCTGGCGCTGGGGCTCTGCCAGCTCCCGGTGACGCTGCTCGCCGTCGTCCTGTACGAGCGGACCGCCCGGTACACGGTCGACCCGCTCGCCGCCCGGCTCCGAAGAGCGGGAGCGGCCCGGTGAACGGATTCGACAACTCCGCGCAGTCGATGTCCCTGGTGGCCTCTCTCGCCGTGGCCACCATCGCCCTGCTCCTCTGCGTGATGACCGGTCCGGACCGCGACGACCTCGACGAGTTCTACACCGGCTCCCACACGCTCTCACCCCTGCGCAACGGCCTCGCCCTCGCGGGCGACTATCTCTCCGCCGCCACGGTTCTCGGCACCACCGGCATCATCGCCCTCACCGGCTACGACGGGATAATCCTCGCCCTGAGCATCACTCTCTCGCTCGTCCTGCTGATGTTCCTGCTGGCCGAACCCCTGCGCAACGCGGGCGGGTTCACCGTGGGCGACGTGCTCGTGCGCCGCGCCCCCGGCCGCGCGGTCCGCATCACCGCCTGCGCGACGACCCTCGCCGCGCTCATTCCGATGATGGTCGTCCAACTCGCCAGCAGCGGCGATCTGCTCGCCTTCATCCTGGGGTTCGACAGTTCGGGATTCCGTAGCGGCGCCATCATCGGGCTCGGCATCCTGATGATCGGTTACGCGGCGATCGGCGGCATGAAGGGCACTTCGCTGATCCAGATCGTGAAGACCGTGGTCCTCTTCGTCGCCGCGTTCACCATCGCCGTACTGATCATGAACCATTTCGACTGGGACACCGGCGCCCTGATCTCGGCCGCCCGGCAGAGCAGCGGCGCGGGGGCCGCGTATCTGCGCTCGGGGCTCCAGTTCGAGGGCAGCGGACTGGACATGGTCAGCTCCGAACTGACCGTGGTACTCGGTGCCGCCTGTCTGCCGCACGTGGCCATGCGCATGACGAGCAGCCGCTCCACCCAGGCCATCCGCCGCTCGATGTCCTGGGCGGTCGTCGTGGTCGCCGGGATCTGTCTGCTGCTCGTCGTGATCGGGTTCGGTGCGGCGGCTCTCGTCGGCCACGACCGCATCACCGCCGCCGGGGCGTCCGGAAACAGCTCGATCCTCCAGATCAGCGAGGTGGTAGCGGGCGGTGGCCAACTGGGCGCACTGGTCGTCACGACGATGACGACGGCGATCTTCCTGACCTTGCTCGCCTCGGTCGCCGGAATGATCCTGGCCTGCGCGAACTCCCTTGCGCACGATCTCTTCGCGCACGGCCTGCACGGGGTGCGCGCCCCGGACCGGAAGCCGCTGCGGGGTCTGTCCGAAATGCGTACGGCACAGGCCTCGGCGGTCGCCGTCGGGCTGCTCGCCACCACGCTCGCCGTCATGGCCAGGCACTGGAACGTACAGGCCATGGCGGCGCTCTCGTTCTGTGTCGGCGCGTCGGCGCTGGCCCCGGCGCTCATCTACAGCATGTTCTGGCGGCGCTTCACCCGTACCGGACTGCTCTGCACCCTGATTGTCGGCACCGTCACCGTCCTGGTGCTGATCACCGGCACCAATCTGGTCTCGGGCGCACCCTCTTCGGTCTTCCCCGAGCACGACTTCAACTGGTACCCGTTCACCACGACCGGACTCGTCTCCATCCCGGCCGGATTCCTGGCGGGCTGGCTGGGCACGGTGCTGCCGCGTTACACGGCAGCCGAGGCCCGCCGGCTGTACGACGGGGAGGAGCCGCGGATACTGGCGGGAGTGCCACCGGCGCCGGGGCGGCGCTGAACGCCGCCTGACATGTAGCTGCTCGCCGTACACCAGACCATTTGCCGTACCTCAGAACTCGCAGAGCAGGAGCACCACTTCGTGATCGACGAAGCCATCGCCCCAGTAGCCCTGATCACGGGCGGATCCAGCGGCATCGGCGCGGCCACCGCCCGCAAGCTTCTCGCCGAGGGGCACCGCGTCGCCGTCACCGGCCGTAGCGGCGAACGGCTCCAGCACTTCGCCGACGAGACCGACGCCAAGCCCGGCACCCTCCTCACGCTCCCCGGCGACGCCGGCGACCACGCCTCCGTCGAGGCCACCGTGCAGGCCACCCTGGACGCGTACGGCCGCATCGACACGGTCGTCGCCAACGCCGGGTACGCCACGCACGACTCGCTCGCCGACGGCGATCCGGCCGGGTGGAGCGACATGGTCCTCACCAACGTTCTCGGCCCGGCCTTGCTGATCCACTACGCCCTGCCCGCACTCAAGGAGACGCGCGGCCGGATCGTGCTGATCGGCAGCGTCGCCGGAGTCGTCTACACGCCCGGCAACATCTACGGTGCCACCAAGTGGGCGGTCACCGGCCTCGCCGAGAACACCCGCCGCATGGTCACCGCCGACGGCGTCGGCGTCACCCTGGTAGCCCCGGGACGGGTGGAGACCGGCTTCTGGGACGCCGCTGGTGGCGCACCCCAGGGCGGCATCAACCTCACCGCCGACCAGATCGCCGACTCGGTGGTGTGGGCCGTGGGCCAGCCCGCCGGCGTTGACATCAACTCCGTCGTCGTCCGCCCGGTCGGCCAGGCGGTCTGACCCTCCCGCCGACCTGGCGCCACCCCGCGCGGGCGTCCTGGGCCAGGGACGCCCGCGCGGGCCAGTTCCATGAACGCGTAAAACCGTGGCAGCGGAACCGATCAGTCCTCCGCCGGGTCCGAGGTCACCCGCCCGGTGAGCGCCGCGAGTGAGTGACGTACGTGCGCCATGTGCGCCCGGGCCTCCTCGCGGCCCTCCTCGTGCTCCCGCAGGATCCGCTCCGTCTCGCGGACCACCCGCTCCTCACGGAACCTGGCCGCCGCGATCAGCTCCGCACCCTGCGCCTCGGCGTCCTCCTGGCCGTGCCGTGCGGCCTCCTCGGTCTGAGCCAGCGCCCGCCGCGCCTCGGCCAGACGGGCCTCGCCCTGCTCGATCAGCTTGTCGTGGTGGGCCGCCTGCGCGGCCTCGGCCTCCGCCACCTCACGTTCGGCCGTCTTCCACCGCTCGGCGTGCTCCTGCTCCTGGTGCGCGAGGACGCTCGCAGTACGGTGACGTGTCTCGGTCATCACGGAATCCGACTGCTCCCGCACCTCCGCGGCCTCCTTGCGGGCCTCGGCGACGGTGTTCTCGGCGATGCCCCAGGCCATGGAGAGCGTCTCGTCGGCCTGCTTCTCGGCCGCTGCCTGCATCGCCTCGGCGTCCGCGCGCGCCGAGGCGCGAAGCCCCCGACCCGCCTCGTCCGCCGCGTCCCGCAGCGCCTGCGCCTCCTCCTGGGCGGCGCCCCGGAGAGCCCCGGCCTCGCACTCGGCGAGCGCCAGGATCCGCTGGGCGCGCTCACCGAGCGATGCGTAGTCCTGCGGGGCGAGCTGGGCGACGACCTCGTTCAGCCGGGCCGACTCGGCCGCCAGCTCCTCGGCCAGCGCGGTCAGCCGGGCCACCTCGCCCCATGCTTCCTCACGCTCCACCGACAGGTCGGACACCTTGCCATCCACCTGCTCCGGGCGGTAGCCACGTCCTCGCAGCACGACGAAGCCATGCGCGGACACCGGTGCAGAACTCATCCCTGAAGCCTCTTTCGACTCTCCGCTCACCTGCAGTACGTCAAGGATGCGGCAATTGACACAGAAGTCGGAATCGTTTCCCTGCGTTCCGGACCGAAGCGACCGGCATCACAGGCCGCACATGGCACGGTGCCCGGCCCCCTGGTGCGGGGGCGGGCACCGTCCGCAGAGCCTGCCGGGTCAGATCAGCCCGTCCCACATCTGCTCAAGGAGTACCGACCACCAGCTCTCCGGCGACGCCAGCGCCGCCGCGTCCAGCGCCGCCAGCTGAGCCTGGAAGTCGACTGTCCAGCGGCCCGCCTGCTCCGGGTTGAGCCCGAAGCGCAGCCGCCACATCCGGCCGAGCATCGCCATCGAACGCTGGAACTCCGGCAGCCCGGTGTTCACGAACTGCGGCTCCACCGACTGCCCACCAGGGCCGGCCTCGACCGGCACGGCCACGATGTTCGCGGTGCCGTACTGGACACAGATCGCCCGCCCGAAGTCGGACCCCATGACGAGGTATGCTCCCGCGTCGGGGGCGGCCTGGACCTGCCGCTGTGCGGCCAGCTCAGCCAGCGTCGGCACCACAGGCTGACCCGGCTGCGCCCAGAAGAACGGCCCGAAGTCGGCAGGCAGCCCCGCCCACACCAGCGTCCGTGCCACGGCCTCGGGCACTCCCTGACGGGACACCGCACGCTGGTCGAAGCGGAGGACGCCCTGCGGCCCGAAGGTCTGCAGCAGCTCCTGGGCGATGGCCTCCGGCGGCACCGGCGGCGCGGGCGGCATCTGCGGCAGCGGAGCCCGGACCGGCACGGGACGAGCCGGTCCATCCGCCACCTGATGCAGCTCACCCTGATGGGTGAGCAGATGCTGCATGCCCTGCTGGCGACTGGCGTGATCGGTGCCGTACGGGGCGACACTGGTGATCCGCACCTGCGGCCAGGTCTCACGGATCATCCGCGCGCAGTAGCCACCGGGTAGCTCGCACGACTCCAGCTCGGTGTGCAGCTCGATGACCTGCTGCGGCGGCACGTTCATGGCCCGCAGCTCGTACAGCATCTGCCACTCGGGGTGCGGGGTGCCGGGCGCCGAACGGCGGATCAGCTGCTGCTCGCTGCCGTCGGGCGCGCGGTAGCGCAGCACGGCCTGGTAGCCGGGGCCGACGGTCGGCTGACCGGTCGGCGCCTGCGGATATCCGTTCGCCGGAGGCGGGGTGTGCGGATTCGGCGGTACGGGGCCGGGGCCGGGGCCGCCGGTCTGCGGCATTCCCGGCGGACCGGGAGGGCCGGGCGGGCCGGGCGGCTGCGGCGCGGACGGCCCGACCTGGCCGGGGCTCGCGAGCATCGTCGCGGCCTGATGCACCCCACCACCGGGCGGCGGAGGCGTCGAACCAGAAGGGCCGGGAGGCGCCGGAGGCTGCGCAGCTCCGGGAACCCCGGGCGGCCCCGGAGGCTGCGGCACACCCGGGCCGGCCACGCTCGGGCTCGCGAGCATCGTCGCGGCCTGATGCACCCCACCACCGGGCGGCGGAGGCGTCGAACCAGAAGGGCCGGGCGGGCCGGGAGGGCCGGGAGGCGCCGGAGGCTGCGGGGCGCCGGGAACCCCGGGCGGGCCGGGAGGGCCGGGAGGCGCCGGAGGCTGCGCAGCTCCGGGCGGGGGGCCGACCTGGGAGACGAGCTGCGTCGGCAGGTACCCGCCGGCAGGGGCGCCGGGCGCACCCGGTCCCGAAGGCGGTGGCACGGGCGCACCCGGCCTGGCACCCGGGGTGCCAGGGGCACCGGGCGGCGGCGGGGCCGTCGGACCGCCCCCGCGCGCACCGCGCGGCGGCACGACGGCCTTGCTGGTGGCCGCATCCGCGATGTCACCGGCACCGGGGGGAACACTCGGGGTACTCGGGGCAGGCGTTCCGGTTGCGGGTGTGCCGACTGCCTGCTGTTGGTCCGGGCCGGGGACGAGCGGTGTCCGGGGCAGCCGGCCGCCGCCGGACATCCGGGCGGTCGGCGCATCGGCCGGTACGACCGGCGGCGGGGTGCCGTCTTCGTCGGCGCCCGAGAGCGGCGGTGCGAACACCGTGTCCGGCAGGGGCACCGCACCATCATCGGAGCCCACATTGGTGTCGGTCCCGGCCCAGGGCGTGGCCCCGGCAGGCACGTTCGGCGGGAAGGCCGGAACACCGTCGTCGACGGTGGGCTCGTACGCGACCGGCCCACCCTGTGAACCCAGCGCAGCCGCGGGCGCGGGAGCAGCAGGGGCGGCGGGAGGCGAAGTGGTCGAAGCAGCCGAGGGGGCCGGTGCGGCCGAAGGAGCCACGTCCGCGTCCCGGCCCGCCCGATGGTCCGGGATGCCCAGCTTGTCGGCCGCTTCCTGGAGCCACTCCGGGGGGCTCAGCAGGAACGACGTCTGGTTCAGATCGATGCGCTGCGGCGGCTCCGGAGCGGCCGGTGCCGTATCAAGCACGCCGTACTCCTCCTCGTACCGCCGGATCACCTCGCCCGCCGGCAGTCCGGGCCACAGGGTCGCCTCACCGCTGTCCCGGGCGATCACCATCCGCTGCCGGCCGCCGTCCGAGACCGGGCCCTCGGCCCGGTCCTCGCCCCACACCACGAAGCCCAGCTCGAACTCCCGTACCCGCACCTCGCGGTGCTGGTACGCGGGCACGTCGCCATTGATCCACTCGTCCGCGCGCTCCTGCGCCTGCGCAAAGGTCACCATCGCGCTCACCCCTCCACCGGGACGGCCCGCGCGAAGCCGCCGTCCACCATCAGGTTCGCCACGGTCTCCAGCTCCGGCGGATTGCCCGCCAGACGCTGCAGGAAGGCGTCGAAGTCGCCGCCGCACGGCAGCAGCAGCCGGTCCACCCGTTCCTGCACGTTCCAGCCGTCCTGATCCCGGGCGTCGTCATACGCGCAGAACCAGACCGAGCCGACACCGTCGCCCCTCACCTTCACCGCGAGAAGGCCACCCTGGACGAAGCCGACGCCCAGGTAGTCCTTGGTGAGGTGGTCCCGCAGGCACTTGTTGACGTACACCAGGTCGTTCACGGCGGCCTCCTCGCGCACCGTGAAGAACGGCTGGTCGACCAGGAGACCGAGCTCCGCGTCGAGCGCCACGCCGACCGGGGCCGAGCCGCCCGCCGCCTTGAGGAAGGAGCGGTAGGCACCGGGCAGCCGGTAGCCGAGGTCCTCCTCGACGCCCAGGATCTGCTGCTCGCTCACCGCCACGGCACCCTTGGGCAGCCGGAAGTGCGCCGGCCGGGCCTCCTGCAGCGGGCGAGTGCCGCGCTTGTCCTGGTCGACCGCGGTGGCGGCCAGGCCGCCATGGTGCCTGAGCAGCGCCTTGACCTCGACCGGGATCAGCTCCACGCGCCGACCGCCGGGTACGTGGTGCCAGGTCCAGCCGTGCGGGGTGGCGACCGCGGGGATCGTGTCCCACAGTTCATGGCCACTCGCCGCCAGCGCCGCGTTGGCCGAGACGTAGTCGGTGAGCCGCAGTTCGTCGACACCGAAGCCCTGCGGGGGCTCGGCTATCTCGGCGGCGGCGCGCGCGTACGGCGCGAAGTCCGGACTGCCGTTCTCGTCCATGCGCACACCTCTGGGGTGGCGGGACGCCCGGACCGGGTCCGGGAAATGCACGAGCTGCCCGGCGTAGGCCGCGTTCGGTGGCGCGGCTTGCTGCCCGAGCCGACCTGTCGTCATGGCGGTTGCCCCCTGCTGCATCTGACTGATGAGGACCGACCTGCCCAAGGGGACGGTCCGGGCACAGCCTATGCGGTGGCACAAGAGCGGGTCTCGCCCCTACGCCACCCCTCTCCCCTTCCGTCACGAACCGTCACAACCGGGTTACGGAAGAGCGATGCTCCTGCCCACTACCGGGTGACACAAAGGCGCGTTTCCTGCCCCAGCTTCCCCACCAGCCGGGACATTTGGCAGGCTGTCACCGCAACTCGGGGGGCGTGCACATCGCGCAGCTACCGCTGCGGGCACGGAAGGAAGAGCACCATGCACAGCGCACAAACAGTCACATCCGGGGATCCGCGCCTCAGCTGGAGCAGCACCGGGACCAACCGCACACCCCGTATGCACCACCGCCGCGACGGCATCCTGCCCGCGGTGGCCGCAGCGCTGTCCGTACGCGGTGAGACGCTCACCTGCACGGCGGGCAAGGGCGACCAGCCGCCCGTACTGCACCCGCTGGTCCAGGACTTCCTCGACACCCTCACCAGCGGCCAGCGCGAACGCTTCACCGGCCGCTGCCCCGAGGCGATACTGCTCTCCCGGCAGCTCACCGCGGCCGAAGCCGGCCGTTCCAAGCGTGCTCAGCGCAAACCGCTGACCAACGGCGAGGCCCGCCGCGCCCTGAAGCACTCGCGGCTCACCGCACGGCGCATCCGCGAGGACGGCGACCCGATGCACGGCAGTTACGCGCCGCCGTGCCGCTCCTGCGCAGCGATGCTCGCCCATTTCGGCGTACGTCCCGTCGACCTCACGACCACCGGGGCGGCGACCACCACCGAGAAGGGCTGACCGCACGCCGATGCACGACCGAACCGACCTACCCGAACAGGCCGGCCCCGCGGGCCGCGACCGCCACGCCTCGACCCGCTTCGCCGTCGCCGTCGACGCAGCCCTGCGTGCCGCGGGCTGGCAGCCCGGCCGCTGGGACATCCGACAGGCCGAGGAGTGGGCCGACGCGCTGCGCTCACACGCATCGCCGGCCGGTCATCAACACGCTGTCTTCCCAGCGGCCGTGGAGGCCTGGGCGGAGTTCGGCGGACTGCACATCACGGCGTCCGCGCCGGGCCGGCAGATCGCACCGGCCCCGGTGCGCATCGACCCGATGAGCGGGCTGTATCTCGCCCGCACGCTCGGTGACCTCGGCCGGGCGCTGGAGACCGAGGTCAGCCCGCTGGGCGAGGAGGGGGACGGGCAGGCGGTCCTCGCGATCGACGCACAGGGGCGGGTGTACAGCATCGATCACACCGGGGACTGGTACCTCGGCCCGGACATCGACCAGGCACTGGCGACGCTGGTCGGAGGCATCCAGCCGGAGCGGCTCATCCTGGGCTGACCCCGCCTCCCGCGTCCTGTCTGTCCGGTCGACCGGAGCCCCCGCTCGACGGTCCCGTCATCAAACGCCGGACGGGCCCGGGTTCTCCGGCCTGCACGATCAGGCCCGGGTTCTCCGCCCGGCACGATCAGGCCCGGGTTCTCCGCCCTGCACGATCAGGCCCGGGTTCTCCGCCCTGCACGATCAGGCCCGGGTTCCCCGCCCGGCACGATCAGGCCGGGCGGGCTGGCAAATCAGGCCGCCCCCTGGGCCGGCAGCACCGCCGACACCCGGAAACCACCCGCATCCGTCGGCCCTGAGACGAAGACGCCGCCCAGCCCCAGCACCCGCTCCCGCATGCCGACCAGCCCGTTGCCCCCGCTCGGCAGCCCGGCGTCCGCCGTGGCGGCGTCCGTCGGGCCGTTCTCCACCTGCATCGCGACTTCCGAGCCCCGGTGCGCAAGCCGCACCCACGTCTTCGCGCCCGCCGCGTGCTTGTGCACGTTCGTCAGGGCCTCCTGCACCACCCGGTACGCGGTCTGCTCGACCTCGGGGGCGTACGGGCGGGGCTCGCCGTCCACCGAGAGCTCCACGGTCATGCCGGCCGCCCTGGACTCCCCGACCAGGGTCTCCACCTCGTGCAGCCGGGGCCCTTCCTCCGTGGCTGCGGCCGCCGCGGCCGCAGCCGCCCGGCCGACGGAGGCGAGCGGCACGTTCGCGGACCGGGGCGCCGCGGGCTCCTCGCTCCGCAGCACCCCGAGCATCTCTCGGAGCTCCGTCAGCGCCTGACGGCCCATGTCACCGACCAGGGCGGCGTTCCGTACCGCCTTCGCCGGGTCCTTCGGCGCGACGGCCTGGAGCGCGGCGGCGTGCACGACCATCAGGCTGACCCGGTGCGCGACCACGTCATGCATCTCGCGGGCGATCCTGGTGCGCTCCTCCGTACGCGCCCACTCGGCCCGCTCCTCGGCCCGGTCGGCGAGCAGCGACAGCTCCCGCTCCAGCGAGTCCGCCCGCTCCCGAAGGCTCTCCATCAGCCGCCGCCGGGCCCCTATGTAGAGGCCGAACAGCACGGGCGGTGCGGTGAGTCCGAGCGACATGAACAGGGACGTCAGCGGTACGTACCAGCCGTCGCGCCCGAAGTCGGTCTGCTGGGAGACGCTCTGCCGCAGCTGTACGTACGTGACGATGAACGTCCCCGTGAAGGACATCCCCATCAGCACCGCGGTGATTCTTCGCGGTACGTCGGAGGCGGCCAGCGTGTAGAGGCCGACCAAGCCCATCAGGAAGCCGATCCCGGCGGGCGTCGTCGCGATCGCCACCAGCACCACGGCAATCGGCCAGCGCCGCCGCAGCACCAGCACGGCCCCCGCGAGCAGCCCGAACACGACGCCGACGGGCACCGGCAGCCCGGTGTCCCCGGCGAACTCCACCCCTTCCAGCGCGCATTCCAGCGCCGACAGGAGCGCCAGCCCCACGTCCAGGGCGACACTGCGCCGCCGCTCCCACCACCAATAGCCGCGGGCGGTCGTACCCGCGGCTTCCCGGTATGCCCCCGTTGCGGTCATGCCGTCCACCCTACGGGCGGGCGCATCCCATTTTCGGGCGACCTGTGGCATGACGTCATCCGCGTCTCGCAAGGTGCCTTTTTGTACCGCCGCATCGAGGGCTGGTGATCCGGCATAACTTCCGACGCCAACACCCGGCTTCAGTGCGGTGATCGACCCGGTAAGGTTTGAGGCGTGATCCGCCGTGGGGTAGCGGCATCCCGCAGGCCTTTGGAGCCTTGAGACGCTGGTTCGAATCCAGCCGGCGGAGCCCACACACACGGGCCCCGACCATCATGGTCGGGGCCCGCACCCATGTCCGCCCCATGCCCCCCCGGTATCCTTCAGGTGTCCACCACCCGAAGCCGAAGGGCATTTCCGTGAGCTCCGAACGCCCGGCAGCCGTCGTAGTCCTCGCAGCGGGTGAGGGCACCCGCATGAAGTCGAAGACCCCCAAGGTCCTGCACGAGATCTCCGGGCGCTCGCTCGTCGGACATGTCGTCGCCGCCTCCCGCGAGCTGGACCCCGAACACCTCGTCGTGGTCGTCGGCCACGAGAGCGAGCAGGTCACCGCGCATCTCACCGCCATCGACGATCGCCTGCAGACCGCCTACCAGGCCGAGCAGAGGGGCACCGGAAGCGCGGTGCGCGTCGGTCTCGACGGGCTCGGCGGGACCGTCGACGGCACCGTGATCGTCGTCTGTGGCGACACCCCGCTGCTCTCCGGCGAGACACTGACCGCGCTCGCCGCCACCCACATGGCCGACTCCAACGCCGTCACCGTGCTGACCGCCGAGGTCCCGGACTCCACCGGCTACGGCAGGATCGTCCGCGACCCGGCCAGTGGAGCGGTCACCGAGATCGTCGAGCACAAGGACGCCACCGAGGCCCAGCGCGCGATCCAGGAGATCAACTCGGGGGTCTTCGCCTTCGACGGCCGGCTGCTCGCGGACGCCCTCGGCAAGGTGCGTACCGACAACAGCCAGGGCGAGGAGTACCTCACCGATGTGCTCTCCATCCTTCGCGAGGCCGGACACCGGGTCGGCGCCTGTGTCGCCGACGACCACCGCGAAATTCTCGGCATCAACAACCGGGTCCAGCTGGCCGAGGCCCGGCGCTTGCTGAACCAGCGGCTGCTGGAGCGGGCCATGCTGACCGGCGTGACCGTCGTGGACCCGGCGTCCACGCTGATCGACGCCACCGTCACCTACGAGCGGGACGCGGTCGTGCACCCGGGCACCCAGCTGCTCGGCACCACGCACCTCGCCGAGGACGCCGAGGTCGGCCCCAACTCCCGGCTCAAGGACACCGTCGTCCGTGCGGGCGCGCGCGTGGACAACACGGTCGCCGACGGGGCGGAGGTCGGTGAGGGCGCGACGGTCGGCCCGTACGCCTATCTGCGGCCCGGCACCAGGCTCGGCTCGAAGTCCAAGGCCGGTACGTACGTGGAGATGAAGAACGCCACGATCGGCGAGGGCACCAAGGTCCCGCACCTGAGCTATGTGGGCGACGCGACGATCGGCGACCACACCAACATCGGTGCCGCCAGCGTCTTCGTGAACTACGACGGTGTGGCCAAGCACCACACCACGATCGGCTCCCACTGCCGTACCGGGTCGGACAATATGTTTGTGGCGCCTGTCACGGTCGGGGACGGCGTCTACACCGCCGCCGGCTCGGTCATCACCAAGGACGTGCCGCCCGGTTCGCTGGCCGTCGCCCGCGGTCAGCAAAGGAATATCGAGGGTTGGGTGGCCCGCAAGCGTCCGGGAAGCGCCGCCGCGCAGGCGGCTCAGTCCGCCGTCTCGGAGCACGACGGCGAAAGCTGACCGGAAACAGGTGCGCCGCGCACGGCGTACCGTGATACGTACTCACCCCATTTCGGCTGGCTCGTTGCACATCGGGACACATGCGTGCAGCGCCAGAAACACGTCTGAGGAGACTGTGCTGTGACCGGGATCAAGACGACCGGCGAGAAGAAACTGATGCTCTTCTCCGGCCGCGCCCACCCCGAGCTGGCCGAGGAGGTTGCGCACCAACTGGGTGTCGGCCTCGTGCCGACGAAGGCCTTCGATTTCGCCAACGGTGAGATCTACGTCCGCTTCCAGGAGTCCGCCCGCGGGGCCGACTGCTTCCTGATCCAGAGCCACACGGCCCCGATCAACAAGTGGATCATGGAGCAGCTCATCATGCTGGACGCGCTGAAGCGCGCCTCGGCCCGCTCCATCACGGTGATCGTGCCGTTCTACGGTTACGCCCGCCAGGACAAGAAGCACCGCGGCCGTGAGCCGATCTCGGCCCGTCTGATCGCCGACCTGATGAAGACGGCGGGTGCCGACCGGATCCTCACCGTGGATCTGCACACCGACCAGATCCAGGGCTTCTTCGACGGCCCGGTCGACCACCTCTTCGCGCTGCCGATTCTCGCCGACCACGTCGGTGCCAAGGTCGACCGCTCGAAGCTGACGATCGTCTCCCCGGACGCCGGCCGCGTGCGCGTCGCCGACCGCTGGTGCGACCGCCTGGACGCCCCCCTCGCCATCGTCCACAAGCGTCGTGACAAGGACGTCGCCAACCAGGTGACGGTCCACGAGGTCGTCGGCAACGTCAAGGGCCGGGTCTGCGTCCTGGTCGACGACATGATCGACACCGGCGGCACCATCTGTGCCGCTGCCGACGCCCTGTTCGCGCACGGCGCCGAGGACGTCATAGTGACGGCCACCCACGGCGTGCTCTCCGGTCCGGCCGCGGACCGTCTGAAGAACTCCAAGGTCAGCGAGTTCGTCTTCACGGACACTCTGCCGACCCCCGGCGAGCTGGAGCTCGACAAGATCACGGTGCTCTCGATCGCCCCGACGATCGCCCGCGCGGTGCGCGAGGTCTTCGAGGACGGCTCGGTCACCAGCCTCTTCGAAGAGCAGTAGGGCCGACCGGCAGAAGCGGCACAGCACAGAAGATCCACTTTGGGCGCGGCCTTCCCGCCGGGTAGACTCAGTGAGTTGCTCGGCGAGGGAGGCCGTACTCATGCGTACGGCGGTCCGTTATCGACGCGCTCTTCGTAGCAGGCCTGTCGTGGGCCGGGTGACCGTCCAGATTTCGTCACCCCACGAGGAGTGCAGTCATGGCTGAGGTCAAGCTCGACGCCCAGGTCCGTACCGAGTTCGGCAAGGGCGCCGCCCGCCGCACCCGCCGCGCCAACCAGGTTCCCGCGGTCGTCTACGGCCACGGTGCCGAGCCGGTTCACATCACTCTGCCGGGCCACGCCCTGATGATGGCGCTCAAGACCGCCAACGTCCTGATCGGTCTGGAGATCGAGGGCAAGGACGCCCTGGTCATCCCGAAGGCCGTGCAGCGCAACCCGCTCAAGGGCGACATCGAGCACGTCGACCTGCTGACCGTCAAGCGCGGCGAGAAGGTCAACGTCGAGATCGCCGTGCACACCGAGGGCGACCTGGCCCCGGGCGGCAACCTCCTCGAGTACGTGATGAACACCCTGCTCGTCGAGGCCGAGGCCACCCACATCCCCGAGTCCGTCACGGTCTCCATCGCGGGCCTGGACGCCGGTGCGTCCGTCCTCGCCAAGGACATCCCGCTGCCCGAGGGCTCCGTGCTGGCCGACGACGAGAACGCCGTCGTGCTCCAGGTCGTCGCCGCGCAGGCCGAGGAGCCGGCCGCCGAGGCCGCCGAGGGCGCCGAGGGCGCCGAGGCCTGAGGCTGAGAGGCTGTCGGCTGACCGCTGATCGGGCGGCCGCCTGACAGCCTCGCCTTCTCTGCTTCACTGACGGGGCGGCGGATCCTTCTTCGAGGGCCTGTCGCCCCGTTTCTCTGTAATCATCCGTACGCGAGGAGACCGAGCGCAGATGTCCGACGCCACCGAACCCTGGCTCATCGTGGGCCTCGGCAACCCCGGTCCCGAGTACGCGGCGAACCGGCACAACGTCGGCTTCATGGTCGCCGACCTCCTCGCCGAGCGGATCGGCGGGAAGTTCAAGCGGGCGCAGAAGGCCCAGGCACAGGTCGTCGAGGGCCGCATGGGTCCGCCGGGACCGGAGAACCGCCGGGTGATCCTGGCCAAGCCGATGTCGTACATGAACCTCTCCGGCGGCCCCGTCACCGCGCTGCGCGACTTCTACAAGGTGCCGACCGACCACATCGTGGCGATCCATGACGAGCTGGACATCGACTACGGGACGCTCCGGCTGAAGCTGGGCGGCGGCGACAACGGGCACAACGGGCTCAAGTCGATGACCAAGTCGATGGGCGCCGACTACCACCGGGTCCGGTTCGGGATCGGCCGGCCGCCGGGCCGGATGCAGGTCGCGGACTTCGTGCTGAAGGACTTCTCGTCCACCGAGCGCAAGGAACTCGCCTACCTCGTGGACCGGGCCGCCGACTCGGTGGAGTGCCTGCTCGCGGAGGGACTGGAGCGCGCGCAGAGCGCGTACAACTCCTGACATCCGCAGTCACGGTCGCGGCGCGCACAACTCTGACATTCTCGCCGGCACCCCGGCGATTTTCGGCCATAAGGCCGACCGGTAAATGGGCGGTGCCGCCCCCCATTTACCGGTCGGCCCAAGTTGACCAAGCGCGTCGCTCTGCCCAAGGATCACTCCCCATGAAGCGGAGCTCCTCTCACCGCGCCCTGGTCTACGCCCGCAGCGCCGCCATGGGCTGTGTCGTCCTGCTGCTGCTCATCTCGGGCGTGCAGTCCTCCTGGAGTTCGGCGCACCACATCGTTCTGGCCAAGGGCCGCGAGCACGGCACGATGACCGTCACGGGCTGCGGCGCCGATGTCTGCACCGGACCGTTCACACCGTCCGGACAGGCCACCGCGCGCGTCCGGGTGACGATCGAGAAGTCCGTCGCGGCGCAGCGGGGCGACCGCTTCCCCGTCGTCGTGAAGCCCGGCACGGACGACGTCGTACGCACCGGAGCCGCCGGCTTCCTGCATGCCTGGGTGCCGCTGGGCGGTGCGTTGTTGCTGGCCGCCCTGATCATCGGCGGCGGTCTGCGACTGTCCCGGATCGCCTGGGGCACCGGGATCGCGGGCGGAACCCTGCTGATGGCGGCGTTCATCGCCCTCTGAGCCGAACCCTGAACGACTCCCGGGCCGCGCTCCGGGCCGCTCCCCGGCCGCCCCGAGGTGCGGACTCCTGTGCCGGAACCATGTGTTCGCTCGATCGTTATCCGGGATCATCGATGCAGAGCGCCGCATAAGGGGCGGATGTGCACACATCAACGTTGACGGACTCAAGCAACCACAAGAAGCTGAGCTGACCCCCCACGGCATCCCTCACCTCTCACGTTGGACTGCCCATGCGCATACTCATTCCCGCCGGCGCCCTGGTCACCGCGGTGACCGCTTCGCTGCTGCTGGCACCTTCCGCCTCCGCGACGCCCAAGGGCGACAACGGCAGGGTGAAGATCCACGACGCCAAGACCGGCGAGGAGCTTCCAAGGAACGAGCCGAAGGTCTGCTCCTTCTACCTCGACGCGTTCGGCTTCGACGCCTCCCAGAAGGTCCAGTGGCACATCGAGGCCTGGGCCGACAATGACCTGGACAAGGGCGAGACGGTCAAGACGGGCGCCTTCGCGCTCGATGGTTCCGGCCACGGCCGTACCGCCGACATGACCCTGCCCGACGGCCAGTACAAGCTGTTCTGGAACTTCGAGGGCGAGAACGGCAAGGCGAAGCACAAGGTCTTCAAGACTGACTGCGAGCCGGGCAAGCCCGGCGAAGAGCCCACAAAGCCGGGCGAGGAACCCACGAAGCCCGGCGAGGAACCCACGAAGCCGGGCGAAGAACCCACAAAGCCCGGCGAAGAACCCACGAAGCCGGGCGAAGAGCCTACAAAGCCCGGCGGGGAACCCACCGCGCCGCCGTCCGCCAGCCCGTCCACCCCCGGCGGCGAGCAGCCGTCCGGCGCCCCGTCCGCCTCGGAGAGCACCCCGGCCGGTGCCTCGGCCTCCCAGGGCGGCGCCTCGGGCAACCTCGCCGAGACCGGAAGCAGTGCCCCGGTCGGCATCATGGCGGCAGTCGCCGCGGCACTCGCCGCGTCCGGCGGCTTCCTGGTGATGCGCCGCCGCAAGGCCCAGCAGCACTGACGTCCGCGCAGCAAAGTGCCCCCATCGGATGCGTCCGGTGGGGGCACTGGCGTGCTGCGAGATCAGCCGGTGTTGCGCAGACCCGCGGCGACACCGTTCACCGTGAGCAGCAGGGCCCGGGCGAGCAGCGGGTCGGCCTCCTCGCCGCGCTCGGCGGCCCGGCGCTGGCGGGCCAGCAGCGAGACCTGGAGATAGGAGATCGGGTCCAGGTAGGCGTCCCGGATGGCGAAGGTCTGCTGGAGCACCGGACTGGTGCCGAGCAGTTCGGAGCCGCCGGTGACCCTCAAGACCTCCTGGACCGTGAGCGCGTGCTCGGCCTCGATGTCGGCGAAGACATGCTTCAGCTCGTCCGGGACGAGTGTGTCGACGTAGTGGCGGGCGATCCGCAGATCGGTCTTGGCGAGCGTCATCTCCACGTTCGAGATGAAGTTCCGGAAGAAGTGCCAATGCTCGTACATCTCGTCCAGAACGGTGTCCAGACCGGCTTCGCGCAGCGCCTTGAGCCCGGAGCCGACGCCGTACCAGCCGGGCACGATCTGCCGCGACTGGGTCCAGCCGAAGACCCACGGGATGGCCCGCAGCCCGTCCAGGCCGGCGCCGGAGTCCGGACGCCGCGACGGTCGCGACCCGAGGTGCAGCTCCGCGAGCTGGTCGACCGGGGTGGAGGCGAAGAAGTACGCGGGCAGGTCCGGGTCCTCGACCAGCCTGCGGTATGCGGCGTGCGCGGCGTCGGAGACGGTGTCCATCGCCGCGTCCCAGCGGGCCAGGGCTTCGCCGGACTGGCGGGGCGCGGTGTGCAGCGCGGAGGCCTGGAGGGTGGCCGCGACGGTCAGCTCCAGGTTCTCCCGGGCGAGCGCCGGGATGAGGTACTTGTCGGAGATGACCTCGCCCTGCTCGGTCACCTTGATCTCGCCTTCGAGGGTGCCCCACGGCTGCGCGAGGATCGCGTCGTGCGAGGGGCCGCCACCGCGGCCGACGGTGCCGCCGCGGCCGTGGAAGAGCCGCAGCCGTACGCCGTATCGGTGCGCGACGTCACGGAGCCGGCGCTGCGCCCGGTGGATCTCCCACTGCGAGGTGGTGATGCCGCCGAACTTGGAGGAGTCGGAGTACCCGAGCATGACCTCCTGAACCTCGCCGCGCAGCGCGACGAGACGGCGGTACGACGGGTCGGCGAGCATCTCGTCGAGGATCACGTCGGCGGCGCGCAGCTCGTCGGTGGTTTCCAGGAGCGGCACGATGCCGATCTTGGCCCAGCCGCCGTGCAGATCGATCAGTCCGGCCTCGCGGGCCAGGACGGCGGCCGCGAAGACGTCGTCGGCGCCCTGGCACATCGAGATGATGTACGACTCGATGACCTCGGGGCCGAACCGCTCGAAGGCTTCCTTGATGGTGTGGAAGACGCCGAGGGTCTTCTCGCCCGCGGCGTCCAGCGGGGCCGGGGTCGGGGCGAGCGGGCGGCGCGAGCGCAGTTCCTTGGCGAGCAGCTTCTGCCGGTAGTCGCGCGGCATGTCGGCGTAGCGCCAGGACTCCTCGCCGAGCCGGTCGAAGAGCTGGCCGAGGGCGTGGTGGTGGGCGTCCGCGTGCTCGCGTACGTCCATGGTGGCGAGTTGCAGGCCGAACGCGGAGAGCGTGCGGATCGTGCGGTCCATCCGCCCGTCGGCGAACAGGCCGCCGCGGTGCTCGCGCAGCGAGGTCTGGATGAGCTTCAGGTCGGCGATGAGGTCGGCGGTGCCGAGGTAGTCGCAGCCGGGGCGGTGCGGGGTGCCGCCGGCGAGGCGCTCACGGGTGTTGAGGAGCTTCTGCCGGATGCAGGTGGCCTTGAGGCGGTACGGCTCCTCGGCGTTCAGCCGCTTGTAGCGGGGGCTGATCTCGGGGAGGCGCTCCAGGTCGGCCTGGAGCGAGGTCAGCAGCTCGTCGGTGGCGCCGGTGTAGCGGATGGAGTTGGACAGCTGCGCGCGCAGGTGGTCGACGAGCTCCAGCGCGTCGGTGATGCCGTGCTCGTGCTGGAGGATCAGCACCTCCCGGGTGACGGCGGGCGTCACGTTGGGGTTGCCGTCGCGGTCGCCGCCGATCCATGTACCGAAGGTGAGGGGGCGGGTGCCCGCGGGCAGTTCCACACCGACCCGCTCCAGCTCGGCCGCCAGGTCCTCCAGTACGTCCCCGACGGCGCCGGTGTGCAGTTCGTCGAGGTAGTAGATGGCGTTACGGGCCTCGTCGGCGGGCTCGGGCCGGACCACGCGCAGCTCGTCGGTCTGCCAGATGAGGTCGATGTTCTCGGCGAGTCGCAGATCCTGGCGGCGCCGGTCGGCGTCGATGACGGGCGTCTCCAGCAGCTCGGCGATGCGGCGGAGCTTGTTCAGCACGGAGCGCCGCGCGGCCTCGGTCGGGTGCGCGGTGAAGACGGGCCGTACGTTCAGGTTCTTGACGGTCTCGCGCAGGTGGACCGGGTCCGCGTCCTTCAGCCGGTCGGCGGTACGGGCGAGGAGACCGCCCTCGGCGGCGCGCCGGTCACGCATCTCGTGGGCGCGGTGGACCTGCTCGGTGACGTTGGCGAGGTGGAAGTAGGTGGAGAAGGCGCGCACGAGCTGCGCGGCGGTCTCCAGGTCCGTGTCGCCGAGGAGCTCGGCCGCGGCCTCGCCGTCGGTGCGGGTCAGGGCGCGGACCCGCTCGACGAGGTCGAGGAGCTCCTGGCCCTCCTGGCGTACCAGGGTCTCGCCCAGCAGATCGCCGAGGCGGCGGATGTCGGCGCGCAGCCCGGGGCTGGCGGCGGGGGTCTGGTCGGCACTGCTCACGGTGTGCGGCTCCTTGCAGTGAATGAGAAGGTGCGTCGCGTAGCGACTCCCAACAAGGGGGGCGGTGGGAGACGGGTGGAAACGGGATCTCCGGGGCCCGACGCTGGCAGCGGTTCTGACACCACCCCGGGAAGGCAGAGTGCGGACCGCGCTGTCCGACCCCACCAGGATAGGTCTCCATGCCGTCGGCGCCGCTCGCACCCCAATCGGGTTTCCCCGTCACGGGCGGCCCGTCACGCTCTCGTGCAGCGGGCCTCCGCACTGCCATGCTTACGTAGCCGTAGGTCACTGATTCGTAGCCGTAGGTTACGGATGCGTAGTCAGAGCCATCCGTCGTATTCCTCATCCCCACGGGACTCCCCATGAACACCAGCCCCGCTGTGATCGACGACACCCAGCCACCGGCGGCCGACGGTCAGACCCTGCCCTCCGCCACGCTCGGCGGGGACAGCAAACGGTCGGTCGAACAGTTCGCCCTTCTGCTGTTCATCGTGGTGCCGTTCGTGGCGCTGGTCGCCGCGGTGCCGCTGGCCTGGGGCCGAGGTGTGAGCTGGCTCGATCTGGGTCTGCTCGTGGCGATGTACTTCATCGGCTGCCACGGCATCACGATCGGCTTCCACCGCCACTTCACCCACGGCTCCTTCAAGGCCAAGCGCCCACTCCGCGTCGCCCTGGCCATCGCGGGTTCGCTGGCCGTGGAGGGCCCGCTGGTGCGCTGGGTGGCCGACCACCGCAAACACCACCGCTTCTCCGACGTGGAGGGCGACCCGCACTCGCCGTGGCGTTACGGCGAGACCCTCCCCGCCCTGATGAAGGGCCTCTGGTGGGCGCACATCGGCTGGATGTTCGACGAGGAGCAGACCCCGCAGCAGAAGTACGCCCCCGACCTGATCAAGGACCCGGCGATCCGCAGGATCTCCCGCCACTTCTTCACCTTCACGGCCGTGTCGCTGGCGCTTCCGCCGCTGGCCGGCGGGCTGGTGACGATGTCGTGGTGGGGCGCGGCGACCGCCTTCTTCTGGGGCTCTCTCGTACGGGTGGCCCTGTTGCACCACGTCACCTGGTCGATCAACTCCATCTGTCACGCGGTGGGCAAGCGCCCCTTCAGGTCCCGTGACCGGTCCGGCAACGTGTGGTGGCTCGCGGTCCTGTCCTGCGGCGAGTCCTGGCACAACCTGCACCACGCGGACCCGACGAGCGCGCGCCACGGCGTGCTGAAGGGCCAGATCGATTCGAGCGCCCGGCTGATCCGCTGGTTCGAGAAACTGGGCTGGGCATACGACGTGCGCTGGCCGGACTCCGCCCGGATCGATGCCCGCCGCCACCCCGCGCGCGCCGACGCGGCATGATTGACGATGTGGCGACCGACGGCAGCACGAGCAGCGAGAAGAACCGTCCCTCTTCCATGCGGCGTACCCGCCGCGTGAGGATGACCGGCAAGGAACGCCGCGAGCAGCTGCTGGACATCGGCCGCACCCTCTTCGCCGACAAGGGCTTCGAGGGCACCTCGGTCGAGGAGATCGCGGCCCGGGCGGGCGTCTCCAAGCCGGTCGTCTACGAGCACTTCGGCGGCAAGGAGGGCCTGTATGCCGTCGTGGTCGACCGCGAGATGCGCCAGCTCCTGGACATGGTCACCGGCGCCCTGACCGCGGGCCATCCCCGCGAACTCCTGGAACAGGCCGCTTTCGCCCTGCTCGACTACATCGAGACGTACACCGACGGCTTCCGCATCCTGGTCCGCGACTCCCCCGTCGCCCAGTCGACGGGCACCTTCGCCTCCTTGATCAGCGACATCGCCACCCAGGTGGAGGACATCCTGGGCCTGGAATTCAAGGCCCGCGGCTTCGACCCGAAACTGGCCCCCCTGTACGCGCAGGCGCTGGTCGGCATGGTCGCCCTGACCGGCCAGTGGTGGGTCAACGCCCGCAAGCCGAAGAAGTCGGAGGTCGCCGCCCATCTGGTGAACCTGGCCTGGCACGGCCTGGAGAACCTGGAGTCGAACCCGCGGCTGATGGGGCACCGCAAGAGCTGAGGGGGCGGCGCCCAGGGCGGTCGGCCCGAGCGGTCAGCCTGATCGGGCCGCCCCAGCTGGGGCGGCCCAGCTGGGGCGGCCCAGCCGTGAGTCCTGCCGCGCTGTCCACGGTCCAGCCGACTCGGCAACGAGCGAACCCAAGTCGATGCCTCGGGATGCCCGTACAGATCCGAGGCGAGAGAGCCGTACGGGCCAAGGAAGAGGTCACAGTCTCTCCCACTCGAAGTAGAGGCGAGAAGTGGTCGAGCCGAGGTCCTTCACCACCGGAACTCACCGTCTTAGAGGCGCTGGTGCCACCATCCACTACCGCGCCAGAAGCGCCGGTATCAGAGATCACCCGACAGGCTCTTGGCCGGCGCGATTCGGCTGGCGCTCTCACGTCAACTCCTCGCCCTTCACCCCGTTCACGAACGCGGTGAACGCTTCCACGGTCACAGGGAGTACGGGCCCCTGCCTTGCTTTCGAGTCCCGGACCCCGACCCACAACCGGGCGAATGCAACCTCCACGCACTCGTTGTCGGCTGCGCTGTAGCTGCTCTTCGTCCAGTCCGTAGCAGCGAACTGGGCATTGGTTGGTGCATTGTTCATCGGATCAGCTCCTGTCGTGCTGCGGCCAGCAGTTCGACGCTGTTCGACGTATCGGCCGCTTGGGATCGCAAGTAATCAAACATCAGCTTGTAGCTCTGCACTTCGGTGGGAGCGTCGAGATATAGGCCGCGCTTGTGCAGTTCGAGGTAGACCACGTTCATGCTGTTGAGCGGATTCTTCTCGTCGTCCCGTCCAAGGATCAGAAAGTGTCCGCCAGACCCTGCGGCGTGAGCCCCCGCGGCAAACTTGAGCACCTGGATGTCCACGTTGGGACGCTGGGCCATGGTGCTCAGGTGGTCGATCTGCGCGGACATCACGTCCGGACCCCCGACAGGGCGGCGGAGAACAGCGTCGTCGAGAACGACCCACAAGTGAAGGGCGGGCGAGCGCTCCAGGATCGCCTGACGCCTGATTCGTGCGTCGACCTTTTCTGCGATCGCGTCCGCCTCCACCTCCGCCCGGACATCCTGCGCCCGGTGGAGCGCAAGCGCGTAGTCAGGCGTCTGGAGCAGCCCGGGAACCAGTGCGTTGGCGTAGACGTGCTCGTACTCGGCCACGTCTTCGAAGGACATCAGCGGGTCCATGACTTCAGGCAAACCGGGGTGATCCATCCACCAGCCGTTCTGCTGGTTGCGGACGAGTTCGACCAACGCCTCGCGTTCTTGAGGTGAAGCACCGCAGGTTTCCGCGAGCGCGCTCACGGTGGGCACTCTGAGCTTGGCGCGGTCCTGCCAGGTCTCGTACCGGTTCACGGTTCCGACGGAGACACCGGCCCGTTTGGCCACCTCGGACTGAGTGAGGCCGGCTCGCATGCGAAGCGCCTTCAGCCCACGGGCGATCTGCATGCGCCCAGCCGGCCCTGCCGAGCCTCGTACGGTCACGGTGCTCCTCCAACGCGGCTGTTTTTGCCGCCAGCTTGTCCAGCGATGCAATCAACACGCCGAGCGTACGCGGCAGTCAGTGCTTCATCTCGGTCCACCGGCGTTCACCCCTCCGAAGGAATCCCACCCATAGAGCTATCACTGATTGAAATTCAATGACACGGTACTCAACAAGCACTCCACGTGTGCTCTTGATCGCTTTTAGCGATCTCAGAGGAGCGCTTTCTCGCGTCAGCCCAGAAGGAAGGGATGGGAGTCATGCCTGCGAAGAAGTCGGCTCCAACCGGCTCCGAAGACGTACGCACCAAGGTCCACGACCTGATCTCCCTCACCCCCGAGACCCGCCTCCGCCTCGCCAGACTCGCCTGCGCCCGCTGCGGCAGCACCGAAGCCCTCCGGCCCGGCGGCCACGCGTACACCCACAGCCCCGATGGCGGACGTCTCGGCTGGGCCGTGGAGGTCTGCGCGAATTGCCCCGTCCACCTGCCCCAGGAAAGGGAGTTGAGGTCATGACCAGCCTCGCCACCCGCACCACCGCCCGACTGCGAAGCCTCTTCGCCCCACGCGGCCGGCACCGCGCCCTGCACCCCTCCCCCACACCCCCGCAGGCCGCCTCCCCGGGCTCCTGCCCCGGGCCGTACGCCACCGACACCCCCATCGACGGCCGGGCCACCGCCCTGGTCCGCCCCTACCTGCTCACCCCCGAGCAGCGCAGCCGCCGCCGGGCGCTCTGGCTCGCGACGTACGGCATCGACGTCGGCCCGCGCCGCATCCATGGCATGGAGGTGGCCCGATGATCCGGCTGCTGCCCTGGACCGGGGAGGACGGGAGGCCCTGCTACCTCTCCACCGACGGCACCGGCCCGTTGTCCCGGCTCGCCGACCAGATCGAGTACGTACAGCTCGGCCTCGCGGGCAAGCTCCTCGACCACGTACGAGTCGTACTCTCCGACGCCACACCCGAGACCTCGGAACTCAGGCTCCTGACCGCCCAGTTGGCCGACGCACTGCGCGACGCCCTGCTCATCGCCGAAAGCCGCGGCGACCGCCTCACCTCGGTGGACGCCGATGTCGAGCGCTGAAGGAGGTGCGGTCATGCCGCCGCTCATCGAAATCGTCCACGACGCCCTCGCACACTGCGCCACCGCTCCACAGGCGCTGGGCCTGGTCTCCTTACCCGGCACAACCCTCGTGTCCGCGAGCGCGGCCCGCCGTTACGTGCGAACGACGGCCCGGTCCTGGGGACTACCACCGGACACAGCAGACGCCCTGGAACTGATCACCGGAGAGCTCGCCGCCAACGCCCTGGAACACACCGCGAGCCGTTCGATCACCGTGGTGCTGTCCCGTACCGGCCGGACGGCCGTCGTCGGAGTGATCGACGAGGGGCGAGGCGGAGCGACCGTGGCGGGCACGCCATCGCCGGATCAGGAGGACGGGCGCGGGCTGCTGATCGTCGACGCGCTGGCCTCCCGCTGGGGACAGCGGCACGCGTGCGGCGGTCTCCTCGTCCGGGCCGAGGTCGACACCGGCCGGCGTCACTCTTTGTGATGACGCCGCTCGATTCCGACCGCTACCGTGAGGGAGCAGGCCCAGAATCCCGTCCATGGGAGGAACCATGACCGCCGAGCCGATCACCGCGCACAGCTCCCGCTGGCCGGTGCCGCCCCAGGACGGATACACGGTGGACGACCTGTTCACCTTGCCCGATCTCCCGCCGCACACTGAACTGCTCGACGGGAGCCTGGTTTTTGTGAGTCCACAGCGGATCTTCCACAGCCGCATGATCGACCTGTTGATGTACGGGCTGCGCAGCTGCGCACCTCGTGAGCTGAAAGCCGTGCGTGAGATGACGGTGGTCCTCGACCGCCGCAACGGCCCCGAGCCCGACATCTCCGTCGTCCGCGCCGAAGCCGTCACCGGACCGGACCTGACCCGCTTCCAGGCCGCCGACGTCCTCCTCGCCGTCGAGGTCGTCTCCCCCGACTCCGAGGCCCGCGACCGCGACGCCAAGCCGCAGAAGTACGCCGCGGCCGGTATCCCGAATTTCTGGTTGGTCGAGATGACCGGCACAGACCAGCACCCGGTGGTACGGGTCTACGAGCTGGACCCCGTGTCCAAGACGTACGCCCTGACCGGGATCCACCACGACCGGCTCAAGACGGGTGTGCCGTTCCCGATCGACATCGACATCACGCTGGACGCGCTCGACCGGCTCTGACGACGGCGTTGATCACCGCGTCTCCCTGCGGGCCACGGCAAAGATGCGGCGGAACGGGAAGACCGTGCCGTGCGGGCCCGCCGGGTACGCGGTGCGGAGCAGGTCGCGGTATTCGGCGAGGAATGCCTCGCGGGCCTCGGGGTCGTCGGCCAGGGCGGTCAGGACGGGGCGCAGGCCGGTGCCCTTCACCCAGTCGAGCACCGGGTCCTCGCCGTGCAGCAGATGCAGATACGTGGTCTCCCAGACGTCCGCCGTGATGCCGGGGGCCGTCAGCGCGTCGAGGTAGGCGGCGGGGCTGAGCACGGCGTCGGCGTGGCGCAATTCGCCGGCGAGGCGGTCGCGCCAGCGCGGGGACCCGGCGAGTTCCCGCATCAGGACATGGCTGGGCTGGTCGAAGTTGCCGGGGACCTGGAAGGCGAACGTCCCGCCGGGGGTGATCGCGTCCAGCCAGAGAGGGAAGCGGGAGGTGTGGTCCGGGACCCACTGGAGCAGGGCGTTGGAGACGATCAGGTCGTATGGCTCCGCGGGGGCCCAGGTCGTGGCGTCGGCCTCGGCGAAGTCCAGGAGGGGGCCGGCGTGGGCGCGGGCCCGTTCCAGCATCTGCGGGGAGTTGTCGTAGCCGGTGATCCGGGCCTTCGGCCAGCGGTCGGCGAGGAGGACAGTGACGTTTCCCGCTCCGCAGCCGAGGTCGGCGACACGGGGTGCGGGTGCGGCCGGAGGCTCGGCGATGCGGGCCAGGAGATCGTGGAAGGGGCGGGTGCGATGGTCCGCGTGGCGCAGGTACTGCTGCGGATCCCAGGTGGGTGGGGTTGTCATGGAACCAGGATCAAGCCTCAAGTGTCTTGACGTCAAGACACTTGAATTCAAGAGACTTCATGTCGACAGACCCTCTACACTGATCGACATGGAGGACGAGGTCGACCGACTGGTCGCTGCATGGCGCCGCGAGCGCCCCGACCTCGACGTGGAACCACTCGAGGTACTCAGTCGCGTCTCCCGCCTGGCCCGTCATCTGGACCGGGCCCGACGGATCGCCTTCTCCGAGCACGATCTGGAGCCGTGGGAGTTCGATGTACTGACGTCGCTGCGCCGTGCGGGTGATCCTTATCAGCTGTCCCCCGGCCAGTTGCTCACCCAGACCCTGGTCACCTCGGGCACGATGACCAACCGCATCGACCGGCTGACCAAGAAGAACCTTGTCGAGCGGCTCCCCGACCCCAGCGACCGCCGCGGCGTGCTGGTCCGGCTCACCGCCGAGGGGTGCGACAAGGCCGACCAGTCACTGGCCGGCCTGCTCGCCCAGGAGCGCGCCATCCTGGTCGAGCTGTCCGCCCAGCAGCGTGGCGAACTAGCCGGACTGCTACGCCAGTTGACCGCCCCGTTCGACAACATCCCCGGCTAGGGCCGCTCCCGGCACCAGGGCCCGGTCCGGTTCCAGATCGACCGGTCCGACACCCGCCCGTCGGGCCAGTGCGACCGCGGCCAGCGTCGAGTGCACGCCGAGCTTCCCCAGCACGTTCTGCATATGCGTGCGCACCGTGTGCGGGGAGAGGTAGAGCCGCTCCGCCACCGCCTTGCGGCCCAGGCCCGCCACCATGCAGCGCAGCACCTCGCGCTCGCGCGGGGTCAGTGACTCGACCAGCTCCTCGCTCTCGGTGCGGTGCTTGCGCGCTGCCGTCAGCTCCCGCAGCACGCCCGTGAGCAGGGCCGGGGGCAGATGCGTCTCGTCGCGCAGGACCCCCCGGATGACCGTGAGCAGCCGTTGCAGCGAGCAGTCCTTGGCGACCCAGCCCGAGGCCCCGGCCTGCAGCGCCAGCGCGGCCCGGAGCGGGTCGTCCTTCTCGGCGAGCACCACCGTACGCACGGACGGCCGGCCCGAATGGACCCCGGCGACCAGCGAGATGCCGTCCACCGGGCCTTCCTCCCCGGTGCGGGCCACCGGGACGGGTGCCCGGTGGCCCCTCGCTGTGGGCAGGATGCCCAGTTCGGCATCGATCAGCATCACGTCATAGCCTCGCCCCTCGGCGGCCGCCCGTTCCAGACATCGCAGCGCGGTGGGGCCGCTGCCCGCCGCCGCCACATCGACGTCCGGCTCGGCCGCGAGTGCCGCTGCGAGCGACTCGGCGAAAATGCGGTGGTCGTCCACCACGAGAACCCGGATACGAACCACAGGCACCCCCATGCCGCCTCTTGTTGCTGAGCCCCCGGCCCGACGAAGGGACGGAACGGCGCGGGTACGGCCGCCCGGATCGGGGAAATGGACCGCAGTCCCACGGCCGCCGCCGTGTTTCGACCGCAACCCGCCCCGGGCGCCGTACCCGACTGTCTCGTACCCCTGAATCAGCACCGGCCCCCACCGGTGCTGTGCATCAGGGTACGGCTGGGGAGCCGGTGTGGAAGGCGATTCGCAGAACTGACCGGCTCTGCTCCGCAGACTGTGGTGGATGTTCCGTCTTGAGACAGAAGGGGACCTCAGCTGAGACGCCGGGCACCCGCCGAAGGAACGGCGGGGAAGATCCGCGGCGTCGCGTAACCCGCCGAAGCGAACGCCTCCAGCACGGACTTGGTGACCGTGTCCGCCTGCGTCTCGTCCACCAGCACGATCGCCGAGCCGCCGAAGCCGCCGCCGGTCATCCGGGCACCGAGCGCCCCGGCCTCGCCCGCCGCCGACACCACCAGGTCCAGCTCCGGGCAGGAGACCCGCAGATCGTCGCGGAGCGAGGCGTGCCCGGCGTCGAGGACCGGGCCCGCGGCCCGCACGTCTCCCGCGTCGAGCAGGGCGATGATCTGTTCCACCCGGTGGTTGTCGCTGACGACATGGCGTACGTAGCGCACCACGGACTCGTCGACGTCCGCCTCGGCCAGGGTGTCCAGGGCCGCGCCGAGCCCGTCGAACGGCAGCTCGCGCAGCGACCGCAGGCCGAGCGCGGCGGCCCCCGCCTCACAGCCGGCCCGCCGCTCGGCATACGCGCCGTCGCCGAGCGCGTGCTTGACCTGGGTGTCGACGACCAGCAGCCGCAGCCCGTGGGCGGCCAGGTCGAAGGGGATCTGGCGCTGGGTGAGGTCGCGGGTGTCGAGGTACAGGGCGTGGCCCTCGGTGCAGCAGGCGGATGCCATCTGGTCCATGACCCCGCACGGCACGCCGACGAAGGCGTTCTCGGCGCGCTGGCCGATGACCGCCAGCTCCGGGGCGGAGAGTCCCAGTTCGAAGAGGTCGTTCAGAGCCAGCGCGGTGACGACTTCGAGGGCCGCGGAGGAGGAGAGTCCGGCGCCGGTGGGGACGGTGGAGGTCAGCTGGATGTCCGCCCCTGTCACCGGGTGACCGGCCTCGCGCAGCGCCCAGACGACTCCGGCCGGGTATGCGGCCCAGCCGTGCCCCTGATGCGGGGCCAGTTCGTCGAGCCGGAGCCGGACGACGCCGCCCGGTACGTCGGTCGAGTGGAGCCGCAGCTCGCCGTCGGTGCGGCGGGCGACGGCCGCGCGTGCGGTGTGCGGCAGGGCGAGCGGCATCACGAAGCCGTCGTTGAAGTCGGTGTACTCGCCGATCAGGTTGACCCGGCCGGGCGCCGCCCAGACTCCTTCGGGGGCGGTGCCGTACAGCTCGGTGAAAGCGGTAAGCAGCTCGGCGTCGTCGGTCATGGGGCGGTGGGCTCCTCGCGGCGGGCGAACGTCCAGGCGTCGGAGACGATTCCGGTCAGGTCCGCGCGCGACGGCGTCCAGCCGAGCCGCTCCCGGGCGGTGGCGGCGGAGGCGACCAGCACGGCGGGGTCACCGGCGCGGCGGGGGGCCGTGGTCTCCGGGACGGGGTGGCCGGTGACCTCGCGGACGGTCTCGATGACCTCGCGCACCGAGAAGCCGTTGCCGTTGCCGAGGTTGCAGATCAGGTGCTCGCCCGCGGTGGCCGCGTCCAGGGCCAGCAAGTGGGCCTCGGCGAGGTCGGCGACATGGATGTAGTCGCGGACACAGGTGCCGTCGGGGGTCGGGTAGTCGTCGCCGTACACCGAGATCGACTCGCGCCGGCCGAGGGCGACCTGGAGGACCAGCGGAATGAGGTGCGACTCGGGGCTGTGCCGCTCCCCGCAACTGCCGTACGCCCCGGCCACGTTGAAGTAGCGCAGCGAGACGGCGGCCAGCCCGTGCGCGGCCGCCTCGCCGGTGATCATGTGGTCGACGGCGAGCTTGGTGGCGCCGTAGGGGTTGGTGGGCGCGGTCGCGTCGGACTCGGTGATGGGGGTAGTGGCCGGTTCGCCGTAGGTGGCGGCGGTGGAGGAGAAGACCAGGGTCCGCACTCCGGCGTCGCGCATCGCGGCGAGCAGCGCGACGGACCCGCCGACGTTGTTCACCCAGTACTTCTCCGGGTCCGTGACGGACTCGCCGACCTGAGAGTACGCGGCGAAGTGCAGCACCCCGTCATAGGAGGGGTCCAGCCACTTGGCCGCGTCCTGGACGCGGCCCTCGATGAACTCGGCCCCGGCCGGGACGCCCTCCCGGAACCCGGTCGAGAGGTCGTCGAGGACGGTGACCGCGTGACCGGCCTCCAGCAGATGCTGGGCGACCACGCTGCCGACGTAGCCCGCGCCACCCGTGACCAGGTACTTCTTCTGGGGCTTGCTCACTCGCTCGCTACCTCTCGCAGTCGCTGGGCCGCGGCCTCCGGCGGCACATCGTTGATGAACACATTCATGCCGGATTCGGAACCCGCTAGGAACTTCAGCTTGCCGGAGGTGCGTCGGATGGTGAAAAGCTCCAGATGGAGCCCGAAGCCCTCCCGCCCGGGGACACCGAACGGGGCTTGGTGCCAGGCCGAGATGTACGGGGTCGGCGGCTCGCCGGGGCCGAAGATCCGGTCGAATCGCCTCAAGAGTTCCAGATAGATCCGCGGGAACTCCGTGCGCGCCGCCTCGTCGAGTTCCCGCAGGTCGGGGACGCGGCGACGGGGGTGGAGATGGACCTCGTACGGCCAGTGCGCCGCGTACGGCACGAAGGCGACCCAGTGCTCGCCGCTGATGACGATCCGCGAGCCGTCCTTCTCCTCGCGGGCCACCACATCGTCGAAGAGGTTGCGGCCGGTCTTGGCGCGGTGGGCCTCCATCGAGCGGAGCATCAGCTCGGTCCGTGGGGTGACGAAGGGGTAGCCATAGATCTGCCCGTGCGGATGGCCGAGCGTGACGCCTATCTCGGCGCCCCGGTTCTCGAAGCAGAACACTTGCTGGACCTGGTCGAGCCCGGCGAGTTCGGCGGTGCGGTCGGTCCATGCCTCCAGGACCAGGGCGGCCTGGTCCTCGCTGAGGTCGGCGAACGACGCGTCGTGGTCGGAGGTGAAGCAGACGACCTCGCAGCGGCCGGAGTCACCGGCGAGCGAGGGGAAGCGGTTCTCGAAGACGGCGACGTCGTAGTCCGCCTCGGGGATCTCGCTCAGCCGGCCGTCCCGCGAGGGGCAGAGCGGGCACTCGTCGGCCGGTGGGTGGTAGATGCGGCCCTGGCGGTGCGAGGCGATGGCGACGCTGTCACCGAGGAACGGGTCACGGCGGATCTCGGACGAGGTCGAGACGGTATCGAGGGGCCGCCGGTCGACGGCGTCACGCACGACGTCGTCACGGCTGTCGTAGTAGAGCAGCTCCCGGCCGTCGGCGAGCGCCGTAACCGTCTTCTTCACCAGGTTCCTCCAAACATAACCAAACACAATGAACCACAAGCCAACAGGCCCGTCAATGATGCACAGGGGTTGCATGCGCAGCAGGGTCTATCGGGGCCCATCTCTGCCGGTTCCTGCCTGGATTTACCGGCCATACGATCACAATCAAACAAGTTCCCCGGGAAAGTGTTCAGTTTTTGAACACAAGAACAGCCGCCGAGGCTCCCTGCGAACGGGCTCGGCTACACGATCCCGGCGATCCGCTTCGTCGTCGTCCTCAGCATCGGTCTGGTCTACGGAACCGAGTCCCCGGACGCCGAGGAGGCACCGACTGACGGCCTGGACCCGGCCGACGGCTGACGTACCGCCTTCAGCAGGGGCCCGGCGGCATCACCCGTTGCCGCCGGGCCCGCGCTTGTCCGGCTGCGCCGCCCGGTCCAGCAGCCCCGTGCGGGCCGCGAGCGCCGCGGCCTCCAGCCGGGAGCCGACGCCCAGCTTCATCAGCACCCGCTGCACATGCGTACGCGCGGTGCTCGACGCGATCCGCATCCCGGCCGCGATCAGCCGGGTGTCCTCGCCCTCCGCGACCCGCACCAGGACCTCGACCTCGCGCGGGGTGAGCATCTGCAGCAGTCGCTGCCCTTCGTCGTCCGGCGCCGCGGCCGGATTGAGCAGCTCGGCGAAGGCGCCCTGGAGCAGTCGCGGCGCCACCGCGGTCTCTCCGGCTCGCGCCTTGACCATCGCCCGTTCGACGCCCTCCATGCGCTCGTCGTGCCGCACATATCCCGCGGCGCCTGCCGCGAAGGCCGCCGCGATCCCGCGCGGACTGGGCACGGGCCCGAGCACCACCACGGCCACTTGGGGGCGCTCGCGCCGGATCCGTACGATCGGGGCGAAGGCGCCCGGTTCGGCAGGTGCCGCGGTACCGAACAGACAGACCTCCGGAGCCCTGCTGACCACCAGCTCCGCCGCCCCCGAGGTCGGCGCGGCCGCCGCGAGCACCCGGTGGCCCCGGAGTTTCAACGCCGAAGCGAGCGCCTCGGCGAGCAGTCTGTGATCATCGACCACCATGAGCCGCACGCTCATCGAGCACCCCCAAAGCACCGGCGCCAGGCCCCCCGGCCCGCCCTGACCCGGCAAGTTACACGCTTGTTCGACGTTCCGGACCCCTTACCCGGCAGAAGCCCCCGGGAGTGTCGGATTATCCGTCATTCGGGGCTGTTCAACGGGCGGAAAACGATCGAGGGAAAACGATCGGCCCTGCCGGTCGGATGATCGACCGGACAGGGCCGGGTCGCAGCAACTGCGTGCGGATCAGCTGGTGCCGAAGGAGACTGCGAGGTACTTCTTGCCGCTCAACGAGGCCCCACTCGACTTGCTGAGCATCGTCTGGGATATGTACAACCGGCCGGCGGAGTAGAGAATTTCGGAGTAGTCCGGGGTGAAGCTGCTCTCGGCGTCGCGGACGGACTTCTCGGCCGGGTTCTCCATCAGCACGGTCTGCTTGAAGGTGGAGCCGTCGATGGAGACGATCTGGCCGCCCTTGTCGTACGGGGGCGTCTTGTACGCGATGATGTTGCCGCCGTCCATACGGAGCGGGAACATCGTGTAGCGGTCGCCCGCGTCCGCCCGGTCACTGGTCGGCTTGCCCGTGGTGAGGTCGAAGGAGACGATCTCGTTGGTGTCGCCGTACTCGCCGGTGCCCTCGTGGGCCTCGGTCGGCACGTAGATGCGGTTGTTGCCGACGGCCAGCTTCTTGCAGCTCTCGACCGCGGTGGATTGGCAGCGCGCGGCGTACTTCTCGCCGTCCGCCGCGATCCTGGTGAGCAGTTTGCCGGTGTTGGCGTCGATCGAGAAAAAGTCCGAGATGCCGCTGCCGTCACCGGCGGTGTCGCCGACGTCGGCCGCGACGACCAGCGGCTTGGTGGAGACGATGCTCGCGTACTCGACGCCGGGCGGCATGTTGTACGAGGAGAGCGGGGCGCCGGTGGTCGGGTTCAGCGCCTGGATGACGAGTTGTGGGTCGTCGTACGTACCGCACTTGCGGACGACAGCGAGTGCCTCGCCGCCGCCGTAGCCCGCGTCGTAGCAGCCGTCGGTGGACGCCTTGGGCTTCCAGAGCTCGGCGCCGGTGTTGAGGTCGAACGCCGCGCCGCCCTCGGTGCCGGCCGCGGCGACCGTGGTGCCGCTGAGCGTGACCTCGTTGTACCTGATCGGCTCGTCACCGCTGGTGGCGGCGGTCACCGACTTGCTCCACATCAGCTTGCCGGTGTTCAGGTCGAGCGCACCGATCTGGTTGCACGGCTGGTACCTCTTGGCCTTGGTCGGCTTGCCGGGCTCGAAGGCGATGGCCGTCTTGTAGTCCTTGGACATGTGCCGGGAGGCTGCGCAGAGCTGGCCCGGCAGCGGGATGGACCACAGTTTGGTGCCCTTGACCGCGTCGTAGCCGACGATCTCGTTCACGCCGGTCTTCACGTACGCCTTGTCGGTCATCCAGGAACCGTCGACCTTGGTGATGTCGTCGACCTTCGGTTCCGGCAGCTTGAAGGCGAGCCTGGAATTGGGGTCTGCCGGTGCCTTCTCCTTGCCGTCGCCACCAATGGTGCCGCCCTCACCGCCGCCGGCGGAGCCGCCCGTCTGGGACGCCTGGCCCTTCTTGTCTTCGTCACCGCCGCCGGAGGCCAACCAGACACCCGTAGCGACGATCAGCACCACGGCGACCGACGCGGCGACGATGATCTGCATCCGGGTGGTGAACTTCTTGCCACCGTTCCCGCTCTGCTGGGGCTGCGGGTGCTGCTGCATCGGGGGGGTCGGGTAGCCGTACCCCTGCTGCGGCGGCTGACCGGGCGGCATGCCCTGCGGGAATCCGTAACCCTGCTGCGGCTGTCCGGGCACGGGCGCCTGCGGGTAGCCGTATCCGGGTTGCGGGGGCTGCCCCTGCGGGTAGCCGTAACCCGGCTGCGGGGGCTGCCCTTGGGGGTAGCCGTAGCCCGGCTGCGGGGGCTGCCCCTGCGGATAGCCGTAAACCGGGCCTGGCTGCTGCCCAGTGCCCGCGGGCGGCGGGGGCTGCGGGGCGCCGAATCCGCCCGCGGGCGGGGTGGCCTGCTGCTGGCCGAACGGGTCGGCGGGCGGCGGGGGCGGTGCCCCGAAACCACCCGGCGGAGGGTCCTGCGGGGCACCGAATCCGCCCTGGGGTGGCTCGTTGGGCGGCTGGGGGGGCTGCGTCATGGCGTACGTACCTCGGGGGAAAGGGAGTTGGTGGGTCGGGTCCGTCGAAAGCCTGGGTGAGCCGTCAGTTACCGAAGGCCATCATGGTCTTCGTCTTCAGCTCTTCCTCGTCGTTCCGCGCGCTGACCCGTCCGCTCGCGATGAAGGAACGGCCGCCCGCGTAGACGATCTTCGAGTTGTAGAAGGAGTTCTCGATCTCGGCCGTCGACGCGGGGTGCTTCAGCACCATCTGCGGGGTGCCGCCGGTCGGTGCGAGCGTGGCGATCCCGCCACCCCCGTCGTACCCGGCCTTCACATGGAGCAGCACATTGCCGCCGTCCATGCGCAGCGGCTTCATCGTGCGCCCGGCCGGGGCCGCGGCCTTCCACTTGGACTTGCCGGTGTTCAGGTCGAATGCCACGACCTTGTTCGTACTGGCGGTGCCGCTGGATTCCGGCGCAGTCGACATGTAGAACGTATTGGCATCGGCGGCGACACCGGTGCAGCCGTCCAGGGAATTACCGAAGGCGGCGAAGGCGTTGCCGCAGTCCGTCTCGAACTTGTCGCCCTTGTCGCTGACGAGCCCGGAGCGGCGCGTGCCGTTCTCATTGAGCGCGAGGATGCCCCACTGCTTGTCCTGCTTCAGCGAGACCACCAGCGGGCTCACCGAGTAGACCCGGTCGATCTCCCATCCGCGCTTGGCCTGGTACGTCCATCGGGGCTTCCCCGTGACCGGGTCGAGCTCCTGGATCTGCTGCTGGGGATTGTCCACATCATCGGTGCGGCAGTTGGACGCGGCGATCAGCTTGGGCCCGCCGGCGAAAGCGAACGGCTGGCAGTCGCCCGGCTGGTTGCCGAACAGTTCCTTGCCGTCACTGACCCGGTAGGCGCTGGAGTTGCCGATGCGCCCGACCGCCACGGTGTCACCGCTGATGGCGAGGGAGATGTCCGACAGGATGTCCCCGATGCCGTTCTTCTTGATCGACTTCTTCCAGCCGACCTTGCCGGTGTTGAGGTCGATCATCTGGAGGTCCGCGCAGTCCGCCGTGTCGGTGGTGCCGTTCTCGACCCCGATGACGATCTTGCCGTCGGTGGTGGGCTGCGAGGGTGCCGCGCACAGCTCGGCGGGCAGCTTCACGGTCCACTTCTGCTTGCCGTCGGCCACGGAGTAGCCGGAGACCGTACGGTACATACCCTTGACCACGGTGTCGCCGACGACCCAGGGGCCGTACACGTCCGAGCCGTTGCGTGGCAGGTCGACGTCGTTCTTCTGCAGCCAGAGGACCTTCGCCTCGCCGGCCTTGCGCCCGGCGTTGAGATCGTCGTCGACCTCGCGGCCGTCGCCATTGCCGTCGCCCTCGTTGACAGCGGGCGAGTTGCTCGGCTCGGCGTCGCCGCTCTTCTCCGCAACGGGCTCTTTGTCGTCGCCGCTCCCGCTCATGGCGATGGATATGCCGCCGCCGATCACCAGGAGCGCGACGGCCGCGGCGCCGATGATCAACGCGGGCTTACGCTTGGAGGACTTGCCGCCGCCACCCGGACCGCCGGGGCCCGGTGCTCCGGGGTACTGCTGCTGCGGGTAACCGAAACCGGGCTGCGTCGGCTGGTTGTACGGGCCGGGCTGCTGGGCGTACGGGCCCGGCTGCTGGGCGTAGGGGCCGGGCTGCTGCGGCTGGTTGTACGGGCCGGGCTGCTGCGGGTAGCCGTAACCGGGGGCCTGGCCCGGGGCCTGACCGGGCGTCTGCGGGTAGCCGTAGCCGGGCTGCGGGGGTGGCGGGGTCTGCGGCGGCTGAGGACTTCCCTGCGGCGGCTCCTGCGGTGCGCCGAAGCCCCCCTGCGGCGGTTGCTGACTGGGCGGCTGGGTCATCAGCACGTCCCCCCTTCGTGCGGTCCGGTGCCCGTTCCGTTCCCCCCGCGATTCCGCAGGGCTCGAAGAGGCCCACAAGACTCCTCGAACCCCCCGGAAAGGGCGAATCAGGCATGAATCCCGCGGCTTACGACAGTCGAGCGGGGCTTCTTTGTACCACCCGTAACACCCCGCCCTGCGGGTCGGTCCACCCCCCGTCCCCAAGGGAGAACCGGCCCGTGATGCCGCCGTTACACCTCGGACCGTCAACTGCTGAAGCGCACCGCCGACTTCATCGACTTCTTCGACTTCTCCGCCTCGCCGTCGGTCCCGCTGATCCTCGCGTGCGCGACCGAAGCGGCCGCCGCCGGGTGCCGCAGCATCATCTGCGGCCTGCCACCGGTCACGCCTAAGGCGCCCCGGCGATCAGGCGTCCTCGGCCAGTTCCAGCCAGCGCATCTCCAGCTCATCGCGCTCCGCGACCAGTTCGCGCAGCTCCGCGTCCAGCTTCGCCACCTTCTCGAAGTCCGTGGCGTTGTCCGCGATCTGTGCGTGCAGCGCGGTCTCCCGCGTCGACATCTTGTCGAGCTGCCGCTCCACCTTCTGCAGTTCCTTCTTCGCCGCACGTGCGGCCTGCGGCGAGACGGTCGCGGCCGGAGCGGCCTTCTCCTTGGCCGCGGGAGCGGCGGAGGGCGTCGCCGCTTCCTCCATCCGCTGCCTGCGCTCCAGGTACTCGTCGATCCCGCGGGGCAGCATCCGCAGCGTGCGGTCGCCGAGCAGCGCCATCACCCGGTCCGTGGTCCGCTCGATGAAGAACCGGTCGTGGGAGATCACGACCATCGATCCGGGCCAGCCGTCGAGGAGGTCCTCCAGCTGGGTAAGGGTCTCGATGTCGAGGTCGTTGGTGGGCTCGTCGAGGAAGAGGACGTTCGGCTCGTCCATCAGCAGGCGCAGGATCTGGAGCCGGCGCCGCTCACCGCCCGAGAGGTCGCCGACCGGGGTCCACTGCTTCTCCTTCGAGAAGCCGAACTGCTCGCAGAGCTGGCCCGCGGTCATCTCCCGGCCCTTACCGAGGTCGACCCGGTCCCGTACCTGCTGGACCGCTTCGAGTACCCGCAGGTTCGGGTCGAGCTCGTGGACCTCCTGGGAGAGGTAGGCGAGCCTGACGGTCTTGCCGACGACGACCTTCCCGGCGGCGGGCTGCGCGTCGCCCTGCGTGCGGGCCGCCTCGGCGAGCGCCCGCAGCAGTGAGGTCTTGCCCGCGCCGTTGACCCCGACCAGGCCGATCCGGTCGCCGGGGCCGAGCTGCCAGGTGAGGTGGGTGAGCAGCGTCTTGGGGCCTGCCTGGACGGTCACGTCCTCCAGGTCGAAGACGGTCTTGCCGAGCCGGGCGTTGGCGAACTTCATCAGCTCGCTGGTGTCGCGCGGCGGCGGGACGTCCGCGATCAGTTCATTGGCCGCCTCGATGCGGTAGCGCGGCTTGGAGGTGCGGGCGGGGGCGCCGCGGCGCAGCCAGGCCAGCTCCTTGCGCATCAGGTTCTGCCGCTTGGACTCCTCGGTCGCGGCGATCCGCTCCCGCTCGGCCCGTGCGAAGACGTAGTCGCTGTAGCCGCCCTCGTACTCATGGACCGTGCCGCGCTGGACGTCCCACATGCGCGTACAGACCTGGTCGAGGAACCAGCGGTCGTGAGTGACGCAGACGAGCGCCGAGCGGCGCGCCCGCAGATGGCCGGCCAGCCAGGAGATGCCCTCGACGTCGAGGTGGTTGGTCGGCTCGTCGAGGACGATCAGGTCCTGCTCGGCGATGAGCAGCTTGGCCAGCGCGATCCGGCGCCGCTCGCCGCCGGAGAGCGGGGCGATGACGGTGTCCAGGCCGTGCTCGAAGCCGGGCAGGGCGAGCCCGCCGAAGAGTCCGGTGAGCACATCGCGGATCTTCGCGCTGCCCGCCCACTCGTGGTCGGCGAGGTCGCCGATCACCTCGTGGCGGATGGTCGCCCCTGGGTCGAGCGAGTCGTGCTGGGTGAGGACACCGAGGCGCAGCCCGCCGCTGTGGGTGACGCGGCCGCTGTCCGCCTCCTCCAGCCTGGCGAGCATCCGGATAAGGGTCGTCTTGCCGTCGCCGTTACGGCCCACGACACCGATCCGGTCCCCCTCGGACACACCGAGGGACACGCCATCGAGCAGGGCACGGGTGCCGTACACCTTGCTGACCTGCTCGACATTGACCAGATTGACGGCCATTTCACTCCTGCCCCGGTGGGATCGATCGACTTCCCAGGGTACGGGGCCCGAGGGCGGGATTCCGCTGGCGGCCTTGCCTTCCAGCCGCCTGAGACGTACGCTTTTCCGTACGTACAGCTTCCTGTACATAAACTCACGCCGGGAGGCGCGTATGCGCACCATGACCTACACGGAATCGCGCGCCAAGTACGCGGAGACCCTGAGTGCTGTTGTCGACGACCGCGAAGAGGTCATAGTGACGCGCGCCGGCCACGAGCCCGTGGTGATCGTGGCGCTCGATGAGTACGAGTCCATGAAGGAGACGGCCTACCTGTACCGCAGCCCCGAGAACGCGCGTCGCGTCCTGGCGGCGATCGACGATCTCGAAAGTGGTGGCGGCACGGTACGGGAGCTCCTTGAATGAAGCTCGTCTGGCACGACTCCGCATGGATGGACTACGTGTGGTGGCAGACCCAGGACCGGAAGATCCTCAAGCGGATCAACACCTTGCTCCAGGACGTCGTCCGCAACGGAAACGAAGGCATCGGTAAACCGGAGCCCCTGCGGCATGATTTCCATGGGTACTGGTCCCGCAGGATCAGCGAAGAACACCGACTCATCTACCGCGTGATCGAGGACGAGGTACGTATCGTCTCGTGCCGCTACCACTACGGCCGCTGAATCTTCGCGCCCGGCGCCGGGGACACCGCGGCCCGTGCGTTCCGGCACGTCCCCGAAGTGATCAGCGCCTCGGCGACCTTCCGCGCCGACTCCGCGTCCGCCACCAGGAACGCTGTGGTCGGCCCGGAGCCCGAGACCAGGGCGGCCAGGGCGCCGGCCGCGGTGCCCGCGGCGAGGGTGTCGGCGAGGGCGGGGCGCAGGGAGAGCGCGGCAGGCTGGAGGTCGTTGCTCAGGGCGTCTGCGAGAGCCGCGGTGTCACCGGTCCGCAGCGCGTCCAGGAGTGCGGCGGACGCGGCGGGGGCCGGGACGTCCGTACCAGCCATGAGCCGGTCGAACTCGCCGTAGACGGCCGGAGTGGAGAGCCCGCCGTCGGCGACCGCGAAGACCCAATGGAAGGTTCCGCCGACGTCGACCGGGGTCAGTTGCTCGCCTCGTCCGACGCCGAGGGCCGCGCCGCCGACCAGGCTGAACGGGACGTCGCTGCCCAGCTCCGCGCAGATGGCCAGGAGCTCCTCCCGGCCGGCGCCGGTGGACCAGAGGGTGTCGCAGGCCAGCAGGGCGGCCGCACCGTCGGCGCTGCCGCCCGCCATGCCGCCCGCGACGGGAATGTCCTTGGCGATGTGGATGTGCACATCGGGTGCGATGCCGTGCCGTTCGGCCAGTGCGATCGCGGCACGGGCGGCAAGGTTCGTCGCGTCCAGCGGGACCTTGGCGGCGTCCGGGCCCGAACAGGTGATGCGCAGCTCGTCGGCGGGGGTGACGGTGACCTCGTCGTACAGGCCGACGGCGAGGAAGACATTGGCCAGGTCGTGGAAGCCGTCGTGGCGCGGGGCGCCGACCGCGAGCTGAACGTTGACCTTGGCGGGTACGCGGACGGTGACGCTCACTCGCCACTCCCAACGGGCTTGTTCTCGGCGATGGCGGCGAACTCCTCGACGGTCAGCGCCTCGCCGCGGGCCTGCGGCGAGATCCCGGCCGCGACCAGGGCTGCTTCGGCGGCGGGCGCGGAGCCCGCCCAGCCGGCCAGGGCCGCCCGCAGTGTCTTGCGGCGCTGGGCGAAGGCCGCGTCGACGACCGCGAAGACCTCGGTCCTGCTCGCGCTCGTCGTGATCGGCTCGGTGCGCCGGACCAGCGACACCAGACCGGAGTCGACGTTCGGGGCGGGCCAGAAGACATTGCGGCCGATGGACCCGGCCCGCTTGACGTCCGCGTACCAGTTGGCCTTCACCGACGGCACGCCGTAGACCTTGTTGCCCGGCCTGGCGGCCAGCCGGTCGGCGACCTCGGCCTGGACCATGACGAGGGTCCGCTCGATGGACGGGAAGCGCTCCAGCATGGTCAGCAGGACCGGCACGGCGACGTTGTACGGAAGGTTCGCGACCAACGCGGTCGGCGCCGGGCCCGGCAGCTCCCGCACCAGCATCGCGTCGGAGTGCACCAGGGAGAACCGGTCGGCGCACCCCGGCATCCGGGCGGCGACCGTGGCCGGCAGGGCACCCGCCAGTACGTCGTCGATCTCGACGGCGACGACCCGGTCCGCCGCCTCCAGCAGTGCCAGGGTCAACGAGCCGAGGCCCGGACCGACCTCGACGACGACATCGTCCGGGCGGACTTCCGCCGTCCGCACGATCCTGCGGACCGTATTGGCGTCGATGACGAAGTTCTGGCCGCGCTGTTTGGTCGGGCGTACGCCCAGCTCGGCGGCCAGCTCGCGAATGTCTGCGGGGCCCAGGAGGGCATCGGGCTCAGTGGTGCTCACCCGGTAAGCCTACGGCCGTGCCGCGGCCGGGGGCTCGCCCCCGTTGGGCCAGTACCGGTCAATAGTCGAATGCGCGGGCGGTGTTCTCGGAGATGGCCGACGCCAGGGTGTCCTCGTCCACGCCCTTCACCTCCGCCATGGCACGCAGCGTGACCGGGATGAGGTATGGCGCGTTGGGCCGCCCGCGGTACGGGGCGGGGGTCAGGAACGGTGCGTCAGTCTCGACCAGGACCAGTTCCATCGGCGCGACGGCCAGTGCGTCACGCAGCGGCTGGGCGTTCTTGAAGGTGACATTGCCCGCGAAGGACATGAAGTAGCCGGCGTCCGCGCAGATCCGGGCCATGTCGGCGTCGCCGGAGTAGCAGTGGAACACGGTCCGCTCGGGGGCGCCCGCGTCGGCGAGGATGCGCAGCACATCGGCGTGCGCCTCGCGATCGTGGATGACCAGTGCCTTGCCGTGCCGTTTGGCGATCTCGATGTGGGCCCGGAAGGACTCCTCCTGCGCGGCCATGCCCTCGGGGCCGGTACGGAAGCAGTCGAGCCCGGTCTCGCCGACACCGCGTACGTGGTCGAGTGCGGCCAGCGCGTCGATCTCCGCGAGGGCCTCGTGCAGCGCCGCCTGCCCGCCCCCTTCGCGCGCCCCCTGCCGCGACCACCCATCGGGATCGCCGTGCACGATGCGCGGCGCCTCGTTGGGGTGGAGGGCGACCGCCGCGTGCACGTTCGCATGCGCGGCGGCGGTCTCGGCGGCCCAGCGCGAACCGGCCACGTCGCAGCCCACCTGGATCACGGTGGTCACATTGACCGCCGCTGCCCTGGCCAGGCCCTCCTCGACAGTTGCGTCCTGCATGTCCAGGTGGGTGTGCGAATCGGCGACCGGTACCCGGAGGGGTTCGGGCAGCGGCGGGGCTTCGGTACGGCTCATGACGACGATCGTACGAGGACCGCGCCGGTGGCCTTACGGCCTGGTGCACTCTCTATCGTGCACCAGGCCGCTACTTGCGGTGGGACCGGTGGCCTTACTTGCGGTGGAAGGGGTGCAGCAGGTCGGACAGGTGCCAGTGGTGCTCCGCACCTGCGGATGCGACGGTGGCGGCCTCGCCCTCGCGGGCGCCGGTGTCCTCGGTCGCCGGACGCGTCGGCTCGAGGCTGTGAAGCAGCTGCTGAACGGTCGAGACCCGGCCGGCCCCCATGATCCGGACCACGTGTCCGCCGCAGTTCGTGCAGGTCGGCCTGGAAAGGGGTGAGGGCACCCGTTCGCCGTCCGCCTTGTAGATGACGAAATCGTTATTGGAACCGTCGACGTGGTGCTCTATCTCGTAGGCCTGCTCCCAGCCGTATCCGCACCTCATACAGGCGAAGGCATACGCCTCATGCACGGTGGTTGCTGCGCTCTCGCTCATGCCTGCTCCTTTGTCCGCCGGACAAGCACTCCGGAGAATGCGTCCCTCATCCAGTGGATGCCCTTACCGGCTGGAGCGCATCAAGCCCTGTCGAGTGTTGGAGCGGATTTGGCCTTCTCGTGGCAGAAAAGCCCGGTGCGCGGCTCACGCTTTGCCTTTTACGCTAGTCCTTTGCCTTCTTCTGGGGCGTTTCGCGCCGCGTTCTTTGCCGCGACGACCGCATCGAAGACTTCGCGCTTGGGCAGCCCCGCATCTGCGGCAACGGCGGCGATGGCCTCCTTGCGCCGCTCCCCCGCCTCCTCGCGCACCCGCACCCTGCGTACCAGCTCCGCTGCGTCCAGTTCTTCGGGTCCGGATTCGGCCGCTCCCTCGACGACGACGGTGATCTCGCCGCGTACCCCTTCGGCCGCCCACACCGCCAGCTCGCCCAGCGGGCCGCGCTTCACTTCCTCGTACGTCTTGGTCAGCTCCCGGCAGACAGCCGCCCGGCGGTCGGCGCCGAAGACCTCTGCCATCGCCGCGAGGGTGTCGTCCAGCCGGTGCGGGGCCTCGAAGAAGACCATGGTGCGGCGCTCGTCGGCGACCTCGCGCAGTCTGCCGAGGCGTTCGCCCGCCTTGCGTGGCAGGAAGCCCTCGAAGCAGAAACGGTCGACGGGCAGCGCGGACAGGGCGAGAGCCGTGAGCACTGCGGACGGGCCGGGAACCGCGGTGACCTTGATGTCCTTTTCCACGGCTGCGGCCACGAGCCGGTAGCCGGGGTCGGAGACGGACGGCATCCCGGCGTCCGTGACCAGCAGGACGCGGGCGCCGCCGGTCAGCTCCTCGACGAGTTCGGGCGTACGGGCCGACTCGTTGCCCTCGAAGTAGGAGACGACCCGCCCCGTGGTGTGGATGCCGAGCGCCTGTGTGAGGCGGCGCAGCCGTCGGGTGTCCTCGGCGGCGACGATATCGGCCGTTTCCAGTTCGGCGGCGAGGCGGGGCGGGGCGTCCGCCACATCGCCGATGGGGGTTCCTGCGAGTACCAGCGTTCCAGTCGTTCCAGTCACATGAGTCATCCTCCCAGCACGGGCGGCAGCACTCGCACAGATGCGTTCCCTACGATGGCGCGGTGACGAGTACCTCGCCCGAAGCCCCGCAGGGCCAAGACGCCGGGAAACCGCACGGCGAAGAGCCGGCCTCCTGGCAGCAGCGGCTGCGCCGCTTCGGCCATTCTCCCCGGCCCGGAATCGGGCTGCGCGAACGGCTGGTCCCGCCATACACCCACCCCGGCGACCGGTTGTGGGCGGTGCTCAGGATCTCCCCGCTCATGGCCGAGCGCCTGGTGCGGTGGTCCGCCTGGGGCGGTCCGCTGCTGGTGGCCCTGTTCGCCGGGGTGCTGCGGTTCTGGGACCTGGGCAGCCCGCACGCGCTGATATTCGACGAGACGTACTACGCCAAGGATGCCTGGGCGCTGGTCAACCAGGGGTACGAGGCGGACTGGCCCAAGGACATCGACAAGCTGATCCTCGAGGATCCGTCGCAGGTGCAAGTCCCGGAGGATCCGGGCTATGTGGTGCACCCGCCGGTCGGCAAGTGGATCATCGGGATCGGTGAGCTGATCTTCGGTTTCACGCCGTTCGGCTGGCGGTTCATGGTGGCGTTGCTCGGCACGCTGTCGGTGCTGATGCTGTGCCGGATCGGGCGGCGGCTGTTCCGCTCGACGTTCCTGGGGTGTCTGGCCGGCACGCTGCTCGCCGTCGACGGTCTGCATTTCGTGATGAGCCGCGCCGCGCTGCTCGACTCGGTGCTGATGTTCTTCGTGCTGGCGGCGTTCGGTGCTCTGCTGATCGACCGCGACTGGGCGCGGCGCCGCCTCGCCGCCGCGCTACCGGTCGACGAGGACGGTGTGCTGCGCCCGGATGCCGGGGTCGCGGAGAACCTGCGGCTGGGCTGGCGTCCGTGGCGGCTCACCGCCGGTCTGATGCTGGGTCTGGCCTCCGCCACCAAGTGGAACGGTCTGTACTTCCTGGCCGCCTTCGGTCTGATGGCGGTGCTGTGGGATGTGGGCGCGCGACGGACCGCGGGTGCGCGCCGGCCGTACAAGGCGGTGCTGAAGCGGGATCTGACGCCGGCCTTCGTCTCGACGGTTCCGGTCGCGCTCGTCACGTACATCGCCTCCTGGACCGGCTGGATCGTCACCAACAAGGGCTACTACCGGGACTGGGCACAGACCGACGGCAGCGGTGGCAACTGGACATGGCTGCCTGACTGGCTGCGCAGCCTTTGGCACTACGAGTACCAGGTCTACGAATTCCATGTGAGCCTGACGTCCGGCCACACCTACGAGTCCAATCCGTGGAGCTGGATCGTGCTCGGCCGGCCCGTCTCGTACTTCTGGGAGGAACAGCCGGGCTGCGCGGCTTCGGAGACCGGCAAGTGCTCTCGCGAAGTGCTGGCCATCGGGACGCCACTGCTGTGGTGGGCGGCGTGCTTCGCCCTGGTGTACGTGCTGTGGCGCTGGTTCTTCCGGCGTGACTGGCGGGCCGGGGCGATCGCCTGCGGTGTGGCGGCGGGCTGGTTGCCCTGGTTCTTCTACCAGGAGCGGACGATCTTCCTCTTCTACGCGGTCGTGTTCGTACCGTTCCTGTGTCTGGCGGTCACGATGATGATCGGCGCGATGCTGAGTCCGGCGACAAGGACCGGGATCGAACGGGAACCCGGACTGATGTCCGGTGATCCGTCGGAGGAACGGCGGCGGATGCTGGGGGTGATCGCAGTGGGTGTACTGGTACTGCTGATCATCTGGAACTTCATTTATTTCTGGCCGATCTATACGGGAACGCCTATTCCCGACGAGTCGTGGCGGAACCGAATGTGGCTGGATACATGGATTTGACCGGCACATATTGATTTGACGGATGCATTCACGCCACACATATCGCGTTCCGATAACAACCGCCTCGGCTGGCACCACCGCCCCGTAAGGTGACCGGCAGCATCCCCTTGAACACGTTCAAGGGGAACTCCTGGGGAGGGGACTGCAGGAATGCGCAGTGGAGCGAAGGTTGCGATGGTCGGCGGAGTGTTCGCGGTCGTGGTCGGCGGGGTGGGCTACGGGGCGTACAACGTCCTGGACGGGCTGAACGGCGGTGGCGGCGACGGCACGGACGGCAGGTCCACCTCCGCCGAGGTGAAGACGGGGCCGGTCACCAAGGCGGAGATCGACGATGCGTCGAAGAAGTTCCTCAAGGCCTGGGCGAGCGGTGACGCGGCCGCCGCATCACAGCTCACCAACAACGCAGCCGAGGCCGAAACGGCCCTGACCGGCTACCGCGAGAGCGCCCATGTCACCGAGGCGGTGATCACTCCGGGCCCGGCGGCGGGCACGAAGGTGCCGTACACGGTGAAGGCGACCGTGTCGCTCGAGGGGAAGTCCAAGCCCTGGTCGTACTCCTCCGAACTGACCGTGGTGCGCGGCCTGACCACCGGCAGGCCGCTGATCGACTGGGACCCCGCCGTGATCCACCCGGAACTGACGGCCGGTGCGTCGCTCAAGACGGGTGAGGCGTCGACGCCGTCGATCGAGGCCGTCGACCACAACGGCACGGTGCTCACCAAGGAGAAGTACCCGTCCCTGGGACCGATTCTGGACGCGCTGCGCGAGAAGTACGGGGAGAAGGCCGGCGGCACCGCGGGCATCGAGACCTGGATCGAAAACGCGGACGCGGGCGGCTCCGACAAGACATTGCTGACCCTCACCAAGGGCAGGCCGGGCAAGCTGCGGACCACGCTGGACGCGAACGCCCAGGCGGCGGCCGAGGCGGCCGTGAAGAAGTTCAGCCAGGCCTCGGTGGTCGCGGTCAGACCGTCCACGGGCGCGATCCGCGCGATCGCCAACAATCCGGCCACCGGATTCAACGCGGCGATGCAGGGCAAGCAGGCGCCCGGGTCGACGATGAAGATCGTGACGGCTGCGATGCTGATCGAGAAGGGCCTCACCTCCGCCAACCAGAAGATCGAGTGCCCGCCCACCGCGATGTACCAGGGCCGCACCTTCCAGAACCTGGACGGCTTCTCCATCCCCGACGGCACCCTGACGACCAGCTTCGCGCGGTCCTGCAACACCGCCTTCATCAAGCTGATCGACGACACGAAGGACGACGCGGCACTCGCCAAGGAGGCCCGCGACGTCTTCGGAATCGGCCTGGACTGGCAGACCGGCGTCGTGTCCTTCGACGGCAGCGTGCCCGAGGCCACCGGAGGCGAGGCGGCCGCCCAGTACATCGGTCAGGGCACGGTCCAGATGAACGCGCTCAACGTGGCGTCCATCACCGCCACCGCGAAGAACGGCACCTTCCGCCAGCCGATCCTCGTGGACCGGGACCTGGACGGCCGGCCGATCGCCACGGCAGCCCGTTCGTTGTCCCCCGCCGTCTCCCAGCAGCTCACCAACATGATGCGTCAGACAGCGAGTTGGGGCACCGGAAAGGACGCGATGGCCTCGGTCGGCGGCGACAAGGGCGCCAAGACGGGCTCGGCGGAGGTGGACGGCCAGGCGACGTCCAACAGCTGGTTCACCGGCTTCAGCAACGACCTGGCCGCAGCGGCGGTCGTCCAGGCCGGCGGCCACGGCGGGGACGCGGCGGGACCGGTGGTGGCGGCGGTGCTGCGAGCGGGGTCGTGACGCGTCCGCCCGCGGGGCCGTGGAGGAGTCATAGCGCCGACCGTACTGCCCTGACCAGGGCCTGGGCACGGGTATCGGCGGTGACTCCCTTCTGCAGACCGTTCGTCACATAGCCCAGAGCGATACCGGATTCGGGATCGGCGAATCCGAGCGAGCCGCCGCGGCCCGGGTGGCCGAACGAGCCGGGGGCCAGCAGCGGGGCCGCCGGGCCGTGCAGCATGTAGCCGAGGCCGAAGCGGGTGTTGACGACCAGCACCCGGTCCGGGCCCGCCGACTCCTCGGTGCGGGCGAGGGTGAGCGTGGCCGGGGCGAACAGGCGGTGTCCGTCGACCGGCCCGATCATCGCGGCGTAGCAGCGGGCCAGCGCTCGGGCGGTGGCGATGCCGTTGGATGCGGGGAGTTCGGCCACCCGGTAGGAGGGGTCGTTCTCGTCGGGGAGGGGGTCGATGGCCCCGAAGGAGCGGCGGGTGAGGGACTCCGGGTCGCGGTACGCCTCGGTGACGGACCGCTTGGGCCGCATCCGCAGGGCGCCGCCGTTGCCCGCGTCGGCCGAGGGTTCGACGGGCCCGATTCGGCCCACCCGGTGCGCCTCGTCCGCCGGGAGACCGAACCAGAAGTCCAGGCCGAGCGGGCGGGCGATCTCCTCGGCAACCCAGCGGCCGACGGTGCGGCCGGTGACCCGGCGCACCAGTTCGCCTATGAGCCAGCTGTAGGTCTGGGCGTGGTAGCCGTGGTCGGTGCCGGGTTCCCACTGGGGGCGCTGGGCCGCGACGGCCTGTGGCCCGGAGATCCCGTCGGCCGCCTTGGAGGGGGTCAGCGGGCTGTCGAGGGCGGGGATGCCGGCCCGGTGGGCGAGGAGGTGGCGGACGAGCACACGTTCCTTGCCCGCCGCCTTGAACTCCGGCCAGTACGTGCCGACCGGGGCGTCGAGGTCGACCTGGCCGCGCTGGTGCAGCATCAGCGGTACGGCGGCGGCGATGCCCTTGCCCGCCGAGCGGACTATCTGCACGGTGTCGACGGCCCATGGTTCGACGCCGTCGACGTCTCTCGTACCGGCCCACAGATCGACGACCTTGTGCCCGTCCCGGTAGACCGTGACAGCCGCACCGCGTTCGCCACGCTGCTCGAAGTTATGGACGAAAGCATCCCGGACCGGTTCGAATCCGGCCGCCACCGTGCCCCGTACGTCCACGCCTGCTCCTGCGCTCCCGCTCATCCCCCCATGGTGCATCCCGCCGCAGGTCGGACGTGTGGCGGGTCACCTCATGTCCACAGTCACGGAACGCGGGTCGAAGCCGAAGGGCAGCTCCAGACGGTGGGTGCGCATCAGCTCCTCGTCGCAGAGCAGGTCCTGGGTGCGGTCGTCGGCGGCGATGACGCCCTCGCTCAGGACGACCGCGCGCGGGCAGAGCTCCAGGGCGTACGGCAGGTCGTGCGTAACCATGAGCACGGTGACGTCCAGGGACCGCAGGATGTCGGCGAGCTCGCGCCGCGAGGCCGGGTCCAGATTGGAAGACGGCTCGTCCAGGACGAGGATCTCCGGCCGCATGGCGAGGACAGTGGCGACGGCGACGCGGCGGCGCTGGCCGAAGGAGAGGTGGTGCGGCGCCCGGTTCGCGTACTCGTCCATGCCGACCTGCCGCAGGGCTTCGGTGACGCGTTCCTCCAGTTCGGCGCCGCGCAGCCCACAGGCGGCGGGGCCGAAGGCGACGTCCTCGCGGACGGTGGGCATGAAGAGCTGATCGTCGGGGTCCTGGAAGACGATGCCGACGCGGCGGCGGATCTCGGCGAGGTTGCGCTTCTCGACCGGGAGACCGGCGACCCGAACGGTGCCCGCACCGGCGTCGAGGATGCCGTTGAGGTGGAGGACGAGGGTGGTCTTGCCGGCCCCGTTCGGGCCGAGCAGGGCGACGCGTTCACCTCGGGCGACCGTCAGGTTCACCCCGAAGAGCGCTTGGTGGCCGTCGGGGTAGGCGTAGGCGAGGCCACTGACTTCCAGGGACGGCGCGGGGGCGGTGGGCAGGCTCATACGGTCCATCCCAGCAGACAGATGACGAGGGCCAGTACGGGGAGGGCCGAGGCGTGCGCCCACTGGGTCCTGGAGGCCGTCACCTCGTCGATGACCGGCATGGAACCGGCGTAGCCGCGGCTGACCATCGCGAGGTGGACGCGTTCGCCGCGCTCGTACGACCTGATGAAGAGCGCGCCCGCCGATTTGGCCAGGACACCCCACTGCCGTACCCCGCGCGCCTCGAAGCCGCGGGAGCGGCGGGCGATCGACATCCGGCGCATCTCGTCGGTGATCACATCGCCGTACCGGATCATGAAGGAGGCGATCTGGACGAGCAGCGGCGGCAGCCTGAGCCGCTGGAGACCGAGCAGCAGCGAGCGCAGTTCGGTGGTGGAGGCGAGGAGCACGGACGCGGCGACGCCGAGGGTGCCCTTGGCAAGGACGTTCCAGGCGCCCCAGAGGCCGGGGACGCTGACGGAGAGGCCGAGGACGTGGGTCTGCTCGCCGGGCACCACGAACGGCATGAGCAGCGCGAACGCGACGAACGGCACCTCGATGAGCAACCGCTTGAGCAGGACGCCCACGGGAATACGTGCCAGGGCGGTGACGGCGCCGATCAGCACCGCGTACAGCGCGAATGCCCACACCGCCTCGCGCGGCGTCGAGACGACGACCACGACGAAACAGAAGACGGCGGCGAGCTTGCAGTGCGGCGGCAGGTCGTGGACCGGCGAGTGCCCGTGCCGGTAGAGCCGGTGCGCGTGTCCGGCGCCCATGTCAGGCGTTCTCCCGGATCCCCGAGGTAGCCGCGGGCGTCTTTGGCGTGCGACGGCGGCGGACCACGTAGAAGACGCCGCTGCCGACCAGGACCGTGGCACCTACACCGATCACTCCGGCGAGGCCGCCGGAGATGCGGGCGTTGGACACGTCCTTGACACCGTAGTCGGCGAGCGGGGAGTCCTTGGCGGCGTGCTCCTCGGTTTTCTTGTCGATGCCCTGGTCGGCGGCGACCTTCTCCAGTCCGTCGGGGCTGGCGGAGGCGTAGAAGGAGACGAAGCCCGCCAGGACGAGGGCGGCGGCCAGGCCGACGGCCCAGATTCCGCGGATTGAGCGGGCGGCGACCGGAGCGACGGACTGCCGGGCGGGGGCGTCGACGAGCTCGCCGTCGACGCGGAGCTTGAGCGGGGCGGTGAGTCCGCGGGCGCCATGGACCAGATCGGGGCGTACGGCGACCACGGCGCCGACGGTCAGCGCGGTGATCACGGCCTCGCCGATGCCGATCAGGACGTGGACCCCGACCATGGCGGTGAAGACCTCGCCGATCGGGATGTCGGTGGTGCCGCCGATCCAGTAGATGAACGTGAAGGCGCCGGCCGCGGCCGGTACGGAGACCAGGGCGGCGACGAAGGACGCGGCCGTCACGGAGCGGCGGGTCCGCGGGAGGACGCCGAGGAGCCCGCGGAAGAGGGCGTACGCGACGACGGTGGTCACGACGCCCATGTCGAGCACGTTCACGCCGAGCGCGGTGAGGCCGCCGTCGGCGAAGAGGATGCCCTGCATGAGCAGTACGACGGATATACAGAGCACCCCGGTGTAGGGCCCGACCAGGATCGCGGCGAGCGCTCCGCCCAGCAGATGCCCGCTGGTGCCCGCCGCGACCGGGAAGTTCAGCATCTGTACGGCGAAGATGAACGCGGCGACGAGGCCCGCGAGCGGCGCGGTGCGTTCATCCAGTTCCCGGCGGGCGCCCCGCAGGCTGACGGCGACGGCACCTGCGGCGACGACTCCGGCTGCGGCGGAGACGGGCGCGTTGATGAATCCGTCGGGTACATGCATGGGGAGGCTCCGCTTCCTGCGATCCTGCGTTGCCGCTGGACGGTGTCGTGAACCGTTCGATGATAGGGCCTTATTGCAAACTCTTCGCAAGAGCGGGGATGTCACAGTTGTTGACCGCTCGACGCGCCCGTGGCGGAAAATATGCGACATTTAATGACGAAGGAGAACGCACAGGAGGGAGTCGGCCATGCCCCCCGTGATCCAAGAACAGGCCGAGGCCTGGCTCGTCAATGACACCCCTGACCTGCCGGCGGTGCCGGTCGATCTGCTGTACGACGCCGACGACGACCCGCGTACCGTCCATGTCGCCTTCCCCGGCGGCATCGACTGGGCGTTCGACCGCGACCTGCTGGAGCGCGGACTGCTCTCCCCCGCCGAACGCGGCGGCGTCCGGGTGTGGCCGTGCGGACGGACGCAACTGGTCGTGGAGCTCCACTCGAAGGACGGCGTGGAGGTGGTGCAGCTCGACAACGCACCGCTGATCCGTTTCCTGGAGCGTATCCAAGGCGAGAACGTCGACGACGAGGGCGTCGGCACCCACGCGCCCGCATGATCCACGCCTGACGCTCATGACCCGCGCCTGACACCACCCACAAGTTGCCGGTGCCCTCTCGCGCGGAAAGCATTTGGAGGGTGAGGCCGTGAGTGACGAACTCGCGTATCTGCGTTTCCCGCACCTCCACGAGGATCTGCTCTGCTTCGCGGCCGAGGACGACCTCTGGATCGCTCCCCTCGCCGCCGAGGGGCAGCGGCCCGACCGCGCGTGGCGGCTGACCGTCGACCGGACCCGGGTCGGCCATCCGCGGTTCTCCCCCGACGGAAGCCGTATCGCGTACACGACCTGGCGCAGCCTCGACCCCGAGATCCACCTTGTGCCGGTCGAGGGCGGCCCGGCACGGCGGCTCACCTACTGGGGGTCGACGGACGCCCGGGTCTGCGGCTGGACCCCCGACCCGGGCGACGCCTCCCAGATCCTCGCCGTGTCCTCGCACAACCAGCCGTTCTCGCACGTCTCCTGGGCCTACACCCTCCCCACAAACGGCAGCCCCGGCGGCAAGCTGCCCTGGGGCCCGGTCTCCGACATCGCGGTCGCCGACATCGACGGCGAGCGGCGCACGCTGCTGCTCACCGGGAAGCCGCCGCACGAACCGGCCTCCTGGAAGCGGTACCGGGGCGGCGCGACGGGACGGCTGTGGCTGCACGGCAAGCGGCTGCTCCCGGACATCGGCGGCCATCTCGACTCGCCCATGTTCGTCGCCGGCCGGATCGCTTTCCTCTCCGACCACGAGGGCGTCGGCAATCTGTACTCCTGCCTGCCCGACGGCAGCGATCTGCGCCGCCACACGGACCACGACGCCTTCTACGCCCGGCACGCGTCCAGCGACGGGAGCCGGGTGGTGTACCAGTGCGCGGGCGATGTGTGGCTGGTGGACGACCTGGAGTCGCCGGACGCGGTACCGCGGAAGCTGGAGGTACGGCTCGGCGGGCCGCGCGCCGGGCGGCGTACGTACCAGGTGCCCACCGCCAGCAACGTCGACTCGCTGTCCGTGGACGAGACGGGCCGGGCCAGCGCCGTCTCCGTACGCGGCAGCCTGTACTGGCTCACCCACCGCGACGGCCCCGCCCGGACGATCGCCGACACCCCGGGGGTCCGGGTCCGGCTGCCCGAGATGCTCGGCAGCGGCGGCCAGATCGCCTATGTCACGGATGCGGACGGCGAGGACGCGATCGAGATCGCCGGCCTGCCGCGCGCCAGCGGCGACCGCGCACCGCGCCGACTGGCCTCCGGGCAGGTCGGCAGGGTCCACGAGCTGATCTCCGACCCGGACGGCGAGCGGCTGGCGATCGCGACGCACGACGGGCGGCTGCTGCTCCTGGACACCGACGAGGAGACCTCCACCGGCGAGCCCGTGGAACTGATCCGTTCCGTCAACGGCCCGGTCCGCGACATGGCGTTCTCCCCGGACGGTGCCTGGCTGACCTGGTCGCACCCCGGCATCGGCCGTTCGCTGCGGCAGATCAAGCTGGCCCGCATCCTGGGCACCGGCTCGCCGGTGATCGTCGATGTCACCAACGGTCGCTTCGAGGACGAGAATCCCGTCTTCACGGGCGACGGCCGCTACCTCGCCTTCCTCTCCTGGCGGGGCTTCGACCCGGTGTACGACGTCCACACCGGGGACCTCTCCTTCCCGCTGGGCTGCCGCCCGTACCTGGTGCCGCTCTCCTCGGCGACGCCCTCCCCGTTCGCCCTGTCCCCCGAGGGGCGCCCGGCGGCGGGCGGTCTCGACCCGGTCGCCGACATTCCGGAGACCGGTGCGGGCGAGGGGCCGTCGACGGTCAGCGTCGAGTTCGAGGGCCTGGAGAACCGGGTGACGCCGTTCCCGGTCTCCGCGTCGAAGTACTCGGCCCTGTGTCCGGTGAGCGGCGGCGGGCTGGTCTGGCTGCGCTGGCCGATCTCGGGCGCGCTCGGCGAGACGTTCGCCAACCCCGCGGACCTGTCGGGCCGTCCCACGCTGGAACACTTCAACATTTCCAGGGCCCGGAAAACCGAACTCGTGGGCCATCTGGACTGGTTCGCGGTCAGTGGCGACGCGACGCGACTGGTCGTCATGGACGAGGGTGAGCTGCGCGCCGTACCCGCCACCGAGATCGCCGACAGCGACACGACGGTCTACCTCGATCTGCGCCGCATCCTGCACGAGGTCGACCCGGCGGCGGAGTGGCGGCAGGCGTACGCGGAAGCCGGCCGCATCATCCGCTCGTACTTCTGGAAACCGGACATGTGCGGCATCGACTGGGCGGGGGTGCTGGACCAGTACCGCCCACTGGTCGAACGGGTCGCCTCCCCCGACGAGTTCGCCGATCTGATGCGGGAGGTCCTGGGCGAACTGGGCACCTCGCACGCGTATGTGACACCGGCCCGCCGCAACGAGGGCCCGCCGCACTACCAGCGGGCGATCGGCCTGCTCGGCGCCAACCTGGTGTGCCGGGACGGCGACTGGACGATCCGGCGCATCCTGCCTGGCGACTCCTCCGACTCCAAGGCCCGTTCCCCGCTGGCCGGTACCGGCATCAGGGCGGGCGCGGTCCTCACCCATGTCGACGGCCGACCGGTCGACCCGGTGACGGGGCCGTACCCCCTGCTCTCCGCCGCGGGCGGCACCACGGTCGAGCTGACCTTCAGACCCGCCGGCGGCGAGGTCCACTCCCGCCGGGTCGCGGTCATTCCGCTGGTGGACGAACGCCCCCTGCGCTACCAGGACTGGGTGGCCAAACGCCGGGAAGTCGTACGGGAGCTGAGCGGCGGCAAGTGCGGCTATCTGCACATCCCCGACATGGGCGGCTCGGGCTGGGCCCAGTTCAACCGGGACGTGCGCATGGAGGTCTCCCGCCCGGCCCTGATCGTCGACGTACGCGGCAACGCGGGCGGCCACATCAGCGAGCTGGTGGTCGAGAAGCTCACCCGCACGATCCTCGGCTGGGACCTGACCCGCAACGCCCAGCCGGTCTCGTATGCCTCCAACGCCCCCCGCGGCCCGGTGGTCGCCCTGGCCGACGAGGCGACGTCCTCCGACGGCGACATGATCACCGCCGTGTTCCGCCTGCTGAAACTGGGCCCGGTGGTGGGCCAGCGGACGTGGGGCGGTGTGGTCGGCATGACCGGCCGGCACCGGCTGGGCGACGGCACGGTGATCACGGTGCCGATGAACGCGGCCTGGTTCGACGTGTACGGCTGGTCGGTGGAGAACTACGGCGTCGAACCGGACCTGGAGGCCCTGCGCACCCCGCTCGACTGGGCCGAGGGCCGGTACGCGGTGCTGGACGACGCGGTGCGGGTGGCCCTGGACCTGCTGGACTCGCACCCGGCAGCGACCCCGCCGACGTACGACACGGCCCCGGACCGCCGCCGCCCACCGCTGCCGCCAAGGTGACGCCCATCCCCCGGGAACGGCCCGCGGCAGCCGTGCGCCGCCTGCCGGCCGGGGCGAGCGCTACGGCCGGCCCGTCGTCGCGCCTCCGCTGGGCGGACACGCGCCGCGGCGACGCAGGGTGAGCCAGGTGGGCCTCGCCGCCTTGCCGGGCTCCTCCGTGGCCCGCAGCTCGACCAGGTCGGGGAACCGGGCACGCAGGGCCGACTCAAGGCGCGAGTGGAGGGTGAACCCGGCAGCCGGGCAGTGCGTGCAGGTGCCCGCCATCCGCACCTCCACGCGCCGGTCGTGGGCGGATACGACCGTCACTTCGCCGCCGTGGGAGCGGATGTAGTCGCCGATGGATCCGTCCAGGACGGCGTGCAGCGCGGCACGCAGCATGTCGTCCTCGGTGACCGCGGCGGCCGGCCGCCACCCCTGAGGGTGCCGCAGTGCGGCGCCGAGCGCGTCGCGCACCCGTGCTCCGGCGCCGGACCAGTTCCGGCCGTCGGCGAGCCGGATCACCACGGCCTGTGTCTCCACCTCGATGGAGGCGACGTCCTCCGAGTGGAGCATCTCCCCGAGCTCGTCCGGTGCCTCGGCGATCTCTCCGACGACCGGCAGCGTGCCGGCGGGAATGACCCAGCGGACGGTCTGCGGGTCAGCCGTGGCCTCGGGATGCATGGGGACGACACTCATGTCAGCTGATCCACGACGGTGTGCGTCAGGAAGGCCATGGTCCAGGCCAGCGCGAACATGTAGCCGAAGGCGACCGCGGGCCATCTCCACGAGCCGGTCTCACGGCGCATGACCCCGATGGTCGACATGCACTGCAACGCGTAGACGAAGAAGACCAGCAAGGCGGACGTCGTGGCCGGGGTGAAGACCTTCTGCCCCTTGTGCGGCCCGTCGGTGTAGGTCATGTTTTCCAGGGCGTCGGCCGGCTCGTCGGGGTTCTCGGCGGCGGCGACCTGGCCGAGGGTCGCGACGAACACCTCGCGGGCGGACAACGATCCCAGCACGCCGATGTTGATCCGCCAGTCGAAGCCGAGGGGCGCGAAGACGGGTTCCATGGCGCGACCGATGTCGGCGGCGTAGCTGTGGTCGACTTCGTAGGCCGCGACCGCGGTCCGGTCGGCCGGGTCGACCCCGGCGGAGCGCAGTTCGGCATCACTGTGCATGGGCAGGCTGAGCAGCAGCCACAGCCCGACGGTGACAAGCAGGATGACCTTACCGACCTTGTACAGGAAGCCCTTGCACGCGCTCCAGACGGCCTCGGCCACCGACCGCAGGCGCGGCAGCTGGTAGGACGGCATCTCCATGTAGAACGGCAGCACCGGCCCGCCCCGGCTGCTGAACCGTTTGAAGACCCAGGCGGTCACCATGGCGGAGAGCGCGCCGACGAGGTACAGGGCGAACATGACGACGCCCTGGGCGCTGAAGGGACCGACCCTGGCATCGGGACTCACCAGCATGCCGATCAGCAGCACATAGACCGTCAGGCGCGCCGAGCAGGTCATCAGCGGCGCGCCCATCATGGTCGCGAAGCGGTCTCTGGCCGACGGGAGGGAACGGGTGGCCATGATGCCCGGGACGGCGCAGGCGAGCGAGGAGAGCAGGGCGACGAACGCCCGGCCCTCCAGCCCGGCCTTGGCCATGAGCCGGTCCATCAGGAATGCCGCGCGGGAGAGGTAGCCGCTGCCCTCCAGCAACGCGATCATGAGGAACAGCAGGGCGATCTGCGGCAGGAAGACCAGTACGCTGCCCACGCCACCGATCAGGGCGCTGCCGAGGAAGCCGGCGAGCAAGCGGTTCGAGACGTGCTCGGTGACCAGCGTGCCGAGCCAGTCGAAGAAGCTCTGCACCGCGTCCTGCAGTGGTGCCGCGACGGTGAAGATGACCTGGAAGAACGCGAACATGGTCGCGAAGAAGATGAGCGTGCCCCACAGCGGGTGCAGCAGCACGCCATCGATGCGCCGCGTGCGGTGATCGACCTCGGGCACCTCGTAGCCCGCGGTCTGCAGCAGCGACTCCACCCAGGCCCGTCGCTGCGAGGGATCGGTGGGCGGCGGGACGACCGGCCGCTCCCATGCGGACTGGTCGAGCAGCATGGACTGCAACTGCGTCAGGTCGTTGCGCGACCCGCTCGTCACCCCGACGACCGGCACGCCCAGAGCACGCCGGAGGGCCGGGATGTCGAGCGTGCCTCCGCGACGGGTCAGCTCGTCACGGAAGGTGAGCACCACACAGATCGGCAGGCCGGTCTGCATGACCTGGGCAAGCAGCCCGAGGGAACGACGCAGCGTCGTCGCGTCAATCGTGACGAGAATCCCGTCGGGCGTACCGATGCCCGAGTTGTTCGGGTCGAGCGCGTCGGCGACGACCTGCTCGTCCGGGCTGATCGGGTCGAGACTGTAGGTGCCGGGCAGATCCTCGATGACCACCTCGTGCTCGCCGACACGCGCCAACCCCTCATAGCGCGCGACGGTCACTCCGGGGTAGTTACCGGTCTTGGTCCGCAGGCCGGTAAGGGCATTGAAGAGCGTGCTCTTGCCCGAGTTCGGGCTGCCGACCAGAGCCAGGCGAGTCTCGCCGGTGACCGTCCCGGCCGCCGGACCGCAGTGCCCGCTCACGCGCTGCGCCGTACGTGGATGCCCGCGGTCTGTGCTTTGCGCAGCGCCACTTCGTAATCCGCGACCCGCAGGACAACAGGGTCGCCGAGCGGTGCCTTCCGCAGCACGGTGACCTCCGCGCCGGGGGCGAACCCCAGGTCGAACAGTCGTCGCGCGGTGCTCGGCTCGACCGACTCGTCGATGTCGGTCACCCGGCCGCTCATCCCCGGGCGCAGGTCGGCCAGTCTCGCGTCCGGCGTGGACTCCACCGGCACGGACGGGCCGTCCTTCCGGCGCGCATCCGACTGCACTGAGACCATCGACATCCTCACCACCGCGACCACCTGAGCACCTGAGCACCTGAGTGTCTTGTTAGGGAAGGCAAACCTTTTATCCCGTAACAGGAATATAGCTCCCGTCCCCCCGCCCCCCACGTCGCCCCCTCGGCACCCCTGCGCACCGCGCTGCACAGCTCGCGCAAGCGGAGGCCGGCGCCGGGCGACCACCTCCCGCTGAACCACCCTCAGAAGCTGACGGCCCTCAGCGGACGAACCGCACCACGGGACGCACCCGCGCGGTGAGGTCGGACAACAGTTGGTCGGCGTGCGGCAGTACGCGGGGCCCGAGGGCGGCGGCGGCGACGGCGACGGCCACGCCGGTCCATGCCGCCGGTCCCAGCGGCGTGCACCCGAAGAAGCGGCTGACGCCCGGCGTCTGGACGAGGGCGACGAGCACGACGGCGGTGCCGAGGACGGTGACCAGGACCAGCGGGCTGTGGCGGCGTCCGACGACGGTCTGGGTGAGCTGGGCTCCGACCACACCGCACAGGGCCATCGTGCTGGTGCGCCGGACCGAGCCGGGGGTGAGCACGCCGAGCAGCCACGCGACGGCCGCACCGACCCCGGTGATCAGGCCCCGGTCGCGGATCTGACGGGTCAGCGGCGACCCGAGGACGGCGAGACCCACGGGTACGCCGACGGCGGCGGGCTCGCCGGCGGACTCCGGGTCGTGCGGGGTGACCGCGACCGCCATCGCCGGGAACATGTCGGTGAGCAGGTTGACCAGCAGCAGCTGACGCGTCGACAGCGGCGATGTACCGGACAGCAGGGTGCCCAACACGGAGAAGCCGACCTCACCGGCGTTCCCGCCGAGCAGGATGCTGATCGCGTCGGCCACGCTGCGCCACAGAGCACGACCCTCCCCGATGGCGTCGATGAGCACGGACAGCTCGTCGTTGATGATCACGAGGTCCGCGGCGTTGCGCGCCGCGGCCGACCCGCGCGCCGCGATGCCGACCCCGACATCGGCGGCGCGGATGGCGGCGGCGTCGTTGGCGCCGTCCCCAACCATGCCCACGACGCGCCCCGCCTCCCGGAGCGCCTCGACCACCTGCAGCTTCTGCTCGGGCGCGACGCGAGCCACGACGCCGCAGTCCCGAAGCAGCCGCGCTCGCCCCGCCCGGTCGAGCGCGGCCAGTTCGTCGCCGGTGACGACCGTGACATCCGACGGCCAGCCCAGGGTCAACGCCACCGAACGGGCGGTCTCGGGGTGGTCGCCGGTGAGCATGACGGGTCGTACGCCGACCTCGCCGAGACCGGCCACGAGCGGGGCCGAACTGGCGCGAGGACGGTCGGCGAGCGCCACGAACCCGACGAGTTCCAGCGATTCGAGCGGCTTGTCCAGTGCCTCGGCCGCCTCCTCCGCCGCAAGGCGGCGCCTGGCTACGGCCAGCAGCCGCAGGCCCTGGGCGGCAAGGGCGCGCGCCTTGTCGACGGTTGCCGGATCCGCGTCGGGACAGCTCGGCAGCATGACCTCGGGCGCTCCCTTGACGACCAGGGTGTCCCCACCGTCCTTGTCCCTCCCGACGGCGGCCGCGTAGCCCCGGCTCGCTTCGAAGGGCTGGGCCCGCACGACGGTCCACCCGGTCTCTCGCGGGGCGGCCGCCAGAACGGCCTCGTCGGTGGCGTGGGCGTGAACGCCCGGCTGCTCGGCCACGCGGGGGCAGGCCCGGGCGGCGATGCGAAGGATCTGTTCCGCTTCGGGGCCGGACGCCGGGTGCTCGGCGCCGGCGACGGTGACCAGGCGGACGACCCGCAACCGGTTCTCGGTGAGGGTCCCGGTCTTGTCGAAGCACATGGTGTCCACCCGTCCCAGGGCCTCCAGGCTGCGCGGCGTGCGGACCAGGACGCCCAGCCCGCTGAGCCGCCGGGCCGCGGCCATCTGCGCCACCGTCGCCACCAGTGGCATGCCTTCGGGAACGGCGGCCACCGCGACCGCCAGCCCGCCCTGGAGCGCGGTGCGCACCGGGCGGCCGCGCAGCAGGGACAGAGCCGCCACCACGGCGCCGCCTGCGAGGGTGAGCGGCAGGGCCCGGCGGGTCAGCTGGTGCAGCCGCGCCTGGACCCCCGCCGACGGGGGGACCCGGGCGGCGAGGGACGCCGCGCGACCGGCCTCGGTCTGATCGCCGGTGCCCACCACCACGGCGCGGGCGCGCCCGGCCACCACCGTGGTGCCCTCGAACGCCATGGAACTGCGTTCCGCGACGGACACCTCCGATACCGGCGCCACCTGTTTGTGGGCGGGCAGCGACTCGCCGGTCAACGAGGACTCGTCGACCTCGAAGCCGCTGACCTCCAGCAGACGTGCGTCGGCCGGCACGACATCGTTGGTACGCAGCTCGATCGCGTCGCCGGGCGCCAGTCGTCCGGCCTCGACGATGGACGGCTCGTCCGCCGACACGTCGGGCAGGCGTCGGGCCGTGCGCCGCTGTCCCGTGGCGAGTTCGGCCAGCGCCCGCTCCGCGCGCAGCCGCTGTACCCCGCCGACCAGGGCGTTCCCCGCGACGGCCCCGACCACGAGAATCGCGTCCACCGCGGACCCCATCAGCGCGGACGCGATGGCACCGATCAGCAGGACGGGGGTGAACGGGTCATCGAGTTCGGCCCAGGTGGCGCCCGCCAGACGCACGCCGACCCGGACCGGCGCAAGGACCGGGTGAGCGACTGCGGTGTTCAGCGTGTGGCCGGCCCGGCCCCGCACCACTTCCCACGCGGTGGGTGCGGCCCGTGGCACCCTCGCCAGCCGGGCCATCACCTCCTCCGGATGCAGTGCGTGCCACGGCACCCGCGGGCTGGGGTGCGGGGGCGCACCGGAGGCGGCCCCCAGCGCGCCGCACCAGCCGGACACCAAAGACGCGGCGGTGGCGATGCTGACGGGGCTGATCCGCAGTTCGAGGGGGAAGGGGAAGGGGGCCGGCTGGGTCCGGGCCCCGCGGGTGAGCACCAGGAGTTCGGAGAGCGCGGCACCCGCCTCGGCGAGGAACTTGGCCCGACGACCGGCCGCCCGTGCCGCGGGCACGGCGGCCAGCAGCCGCCACGCGCCCTCCAGACCGCGCAGGGGCAGCACGTCGGCGCCCCAGACGACGGCGCCGCGCGCGTCGGCGACGGCCACGGCGATGTCGCTGCCGAGCAGCCCTTCGAGCACGTCGCGGGCGGCGTCGGCCGACGCCCCTTCCGCCGCCGTCCGGCCGGCCGGCACGCGCGCCACCGTCAGGACCGTCCGCCCGCCGTTCCGCAGACCGGCCACCACCTCGGCCAACGGAAGCCCGGGAGGGATGAGTTGGTCGGCCAGGGTCCTGAACTCGCCCAGCGAGTGGTCGTCGGGTACGACGACGTGCAGACCGGCCCGGCGCGCCGCGTCCAGCACGGCCTCAGCCATCGGGTCGAGCTCCCGGCCGACCAGGACGGTACCGACGTCCCTGCCGCGCACCGACGCGATCATCAGGCCCGTGTCCGGCGCTTCCGTGTCCGACACCGCCTCGTCGGGCACCGGCCGCAGGTCGACTCCCGACTTCCCTGCCCGGGACGCCGCTGCCCCGTCCCCGGGCGTGCTCAGGGCTGCGGTGGCCTCCCGCCACAACCGACGGTGATTCCACCCGGCCCTGCTCGGATGGGCCTCCAGCACGGTGCGCCGGGTGCTGCGCAGCGCTCCGGAATGCAGGACGACGGTGTCCACGATCTCCAGCCGGCGCAGCCGCTCCGGGCTGCGTACCAGCACGTCCTCGCGTGCCAGGACACTGCCGAGCGCCGCGGTGAAGGCCGCCGGGCCGTAGCGAGCGGCCTTGGGCGAACCGGCGAGTGCGGTCTCCGCCGCCCCATCGACGCTGCGGGTGAACAGGAGCGCGGTGACGGCTCCGCCCAGCATTCCGTTGATCGCGGCGTCGGCGTACTCCTCGCCGGGGCACGAACGCAGCGGCGGACGCACGGTGTCGTTTCCGCCCACCGTCGGCCTGCCCGGGGCGCACAGCGTGTCGTGCAGGGCATCGAACGCCGCGAGCTGGGCGACGGACTCCGCCGCCTGGGCGATCCGCAAGGCCGCGTCGAGCAGCAGCGGGCTCGGCGACTGCCCGATCCCGCAGGCGGCCGCATGGGCCGCGGCGAGCACCAGGTCGGCCAGGTCCGGGCTCAGCGCACGGTCCAGCACCCTCCGTACCCGGGAGTCCTCGCGCATCACGACGGCCGCGGCCACGACGATCTCCGGCACGGACCTCAGCAGGGTTGTCCTCGCCACGAGGGCCGTGGCGATGCCGACCGCGTCGCAGGCCACGGCGACGGCATTGACGCGCACCCCTCCGGCCGCCCCCGGGTGCGTGTGCTCCAGCGCCTGCTCGTCGACGCGCATCAGCCCGTGTCGGGCGGCGATCTCGGACGCCCGGTCCACCAACTGCTCGCCGACCGCGGCCTCGGTGGTCTGCACGACCAGCCGTTCCAGGCCGCTGTCCCAGTAGGCGACCAGCACATCAGGGTGTTCGGCCAGCTCGACGGCCACCTTCTCGCAGACGGCCTCGAACTGCTCCAGGGCGGGCCTCCGCGCCTCCGGACTCTGCCGCAGCGCGAGGTGCATGCGGGACCCGGCGCGCCAGTGACCGGTCTGAGGGGTCATGGCGTTGCGGGCGACCCTGCCGACCCGCAGTGCGGTCGCCGACACCGCCGCCGCGCCGCTCACGACGCCACGTGCGCCGGCGCTCACGAGTTCGGCGGCCATCCGCGCCGTGTCGGTGGCCGGTGGGGCAATCCGGCGCGTGGCCTCGACGGGGGACGCCAGGGCGTCTCGGAGGACCGCGGCGGGCAGCCCGGTCAGTAAGCGGAGCAGCATGTCTCACCTTCGCGGGCCTGCCGCACGGGCTTGGGGGGCGGAACGAATGGTCGTCGGAGCGGACAGAGGCCGACGTCAGCTCTTCTTCCGCCCACCCGCCTTGGTGCGCGAGGTGCCCGCCGAGGCGCTCTTGGTGGTCCGCCCGGATTGCTTGGCCTTGGCCACGCCCGTGGTGCTCGCCGACTTCGACGCGCGGGTCTTCGCCGTACCCGAACCGGCCTTGCCGGCAGGGGACTTCGCCTTGCCGGTGGCGGTCGACGCCTTGGCCGACCTGGCGGCGTGCTTCCTCTGCGCCCCCTCGGCACGGGCCTCGCCGGCCATCCGGGCCGCCTCGGCGTCCTTGGGGCGCTGCTGGGTGAGCCACACGGCGGCGGCGCCCGCCGCGACCACTGGCCACTCGACCACGCCGGCCACACCGAGCAGCCCGGCACCGGTGTACGCCGCGACGCGCCGTGCGCGGGGCGAGACAATCCCGACGGAGTCCAGCACACCGTCGACGAACTCCTTGGCCCGGTCGGCGCCGGGGACCTTCTCCACTGCCGTCGTCGCCATCTGCACGGGGTGCGTCAGCGTCTCCTGGACGGGATGCCGCGCCGTCGTGTCCCCTGAGCCGTGCGCACGGGATGTGCCATGCGCTTGGGAACTGCCAGTCATGGTCGTTCTCCCTTTGTAGGTCAGGTAAGGCATACAAACGAGGCAGTGACATACCTCACCTTCTCGACAACCTTGACCAGATCCGACAACTTCGGCAACTCTGGAGGTATCCGCATGCCGCCGGATGGTGGAGTTGAGGTCCGCCCCCGCGCGAGCCACCGCGGATCACAGACCGAACAGTCGCGCATGTCCCGCATGAGGAGGTGACGGCATGAGCGCCCGGTCCAGTCCCGACCCTTGTTCCAGAAAGCCGACCCTCACCACCGTCACTCCCCTCACCGCCCTTCCGGCCTGACCGCGGCCCCTGCGCACGCCGGCCGGCCCGTCCCGCGCTCCTCCGCGGACCGGGCCGTCCCGCTGTACGAGGGCGACGCCGTCCGGGCCGCGGGCGTTCGAGCCCCACATCCGCAGAGGCCGTCTCATGCGCATCGAACTCACCTGGCCGCGTCCCGACACCGACGACCGGACCCTGACCCTCGTACTTCCCGGCCTGCCCGCCCGGCTGCGCGCCGTCGTATGCGCGGAGCCCGTGATCTCGGCCGCTGCCGCCGCCGTTGCCATCGGTGCCGGCCCGCTCACCCGGGCCGCGCTGCCGTACGCCCTGCGGTTCGCCCGGCACGCGCTCGACATCGGCACGACTGACCCGCGCCCCCGGCACGACACCGCCGACCGGTAACCGCCAGACCGCAAAAAGCCGCCAGGGGTCCGCCTGCGCAGCACCTACAGGCGCTGGGGGGCGAACCTCTGGCGGCTGATTGCGCTCGGATGGCGCTGTCACCGTCAGGGCGGAGGGGGTCCCGGCCGTGGCCGGGTCCGCCGGGATCAGGTCCGGGGGCGTATCAGCTGCGGGGGTCCACGAGGATCTTGACGGCCGTCTCGTTGTGGTGGATCAGGGTCTCGAATCCTTCGCTGACGAGGGCGTCCAGGCCGATACTCTTGGTGATGAACGGCGCCAGGTCGATGCGCCCCTCCTGCACCAGCTTGATGGTCTGCGGGTGGGAGTTGACGTAGGCGATCGTGCCGCGCAGGTCGACCTCCTTGAGGACGAGCTTCTGCATGTCGATCGACGCCGGCTTGCCCCAGATCGAGATGACGGTGATGACACCGCCCGGCTTGACGGCGTCGAACAGCGTGTCGAGGACGACGTTGACGGACGTGGCCTCGAACGCGACGTCCGCGCCCTTCCCGCCGGTGAGGCGCCGGACCTCCTCGGCGACATCGGTGACGACGGGGTCGATGACGTGGTCGGCGACCTTGGCGTCCAGGGCCTTCTGCCGACGCAGCGGGCTGAGCTCGGAGACCGCGACCTCGACGCCCATCGCCTTGAGCACCGCGCAGGTGAGCAGCCCGATGGGGCCGGCGCCGCCGACGAGCGCGAAGTCGCCCGCCTTCGCGCCCGAGCGCTGAAACGCGTGGTACGCCACCGACAGCGGCTCAATGAGGGCCGCCTGGTCCAGCGGGACGTCTCCGACCGCGTGGACCCAGCGGCGCTCGACGACGATCTTCTCCGCGAGCCCGCCGCCGTGGCCGCCCAGCCCGATGAAGTTCATGTCGGGCGAGATGTGGTAAGTCGGGTTGTTCTCGCTGGTGTCGACGTCGGGGCGCAGGATGTAGGGCTCGACGACCACCCGGTCGCCCGGCTTCAGGTCCTCGACGCCTTCACCCACTGCGTACACGACGCCGGACATCTCGTGGCCGAGCGTGACGGGGGCGGACTCACCGGAGACCGGGTGCGGGTGGCCGGCCGGCGGGACGAAGATCGGTCCGTCGAGGTACTCGTGCAGGTCGGTGCCACAGATCCCGCAGTACGCGACGTCGATGCCCACCGTGCCCGGTCCGACAGTGGGCTCCGGGATGTCCTCGATGCGGATGTCACCGCGGTCGTAGTAGCGCGCAGCCTTCATTGTGCGCTGCCTCCTTCGTCTGTTTTCCGCTCACACCTCATGCCGAGCCTTGCACTGGAGTGAGGTGCGAGCCTCGCCCGACGCATTTACGTCAACAATTAAACATACGGTGCAATACGGTCAGTCACCCGGGTCGGCCTCCCGGGCCCTTCGGGGCCTGGGAGGCACGTGTCCCGTGTTCCGGGACGTCCGGTTCACACCGCGCGGAGGGCATCCGCAGGCGGCGTACGCAGTGCCTGCCGCGTGGGCAACTCGGTGGTGAGGAACGCGGTCGCGACAACGATCGCCGCGATGGCGGGCAGGAGCCAGACGGGGCCGGCCGGCCAGGGGTGGCCGAGGAAGCCCTGTCCCAGGAAGGCGAGCGGGAGGGCGGACAGCGCCAGGCCCGCGGTGATCGCCGAGGCCGCGATCACCGCGGCCTCACGGCGCATCATCGCGCGGATCTGACGCGGTGTCGTACCGACCAGGCGGAGCGCGGCGATCTCGGCCCGGCGCTGGGCCGTGGCCGCGACGAGCTTGTTGGCGATGCTGAGCAGGAGGTAGCCGAGCAGGACCACGACGACGGCCAGGTTGATCCACACCTCGGGCGGGGCGTCCTGCCAGGCGGTCGAACCGGCGTCGGTGCGCGACATGGTCAGCCCGGGGTGGGCGGCCACGAGCGCGGTCAGGCGGCGCTCGGCCGCGGCCGTATCGTCGGTGCGGACGAGGACGCTCTGGTCCAGGCTCGTCGTGGTGTGCCCAGCGGCCAGGTCGCGGGAGAGGACCACCGGGCCGAAGCCGAGGCCACGGTCGTAGACGGCGACGACCCGGGCGACGACGGGCGCACCGTCGCCGAGGATCAGGCGTACCCGCCCGCCGAGTTCCGCTCCGCGCGTGCGGACGGCATCGCTGCTGACGGCGATCGTGTTGCCGGTGAGCCGGTCCAGGCCGCCGTCCTGTACGCCGAGGTCGACGACGTCGGCCGCGGCCGGCGTCAGGATGGTCGCGGAGGCGGACTCGGTCTCGGTTTCGCCGAACAGCTCGTACTGCCACACCACGCTGGTCGTGCCGACGGGTGCGGCCGCCCGTACGCCCGGCACCTTCCGTACGGCATCGACCGTGTTTTGGGGCAGTCCGCCCAGGCCCGGCGCGCTCAGGCGGTGCTGGGCGAGGGTGCCGGTGCGGGTTTCGTCCGAGGTGGCGGCCAGCACGGTGGTCTGCACGAGGGTGTACGTCAGGACGAAGACGACCGCCATGGCCAGCGGGCTGACGACCCCGGACAGGCGCAGGGCGTACCCGCGTACGTTGGCCGTCGCCAGCCAGGTGGGGGCCGAGACGCCCGGACGCAGGCGCCGCATCATGGTGTCGCCCACGCCCTTGACCAGGGCCGGGCCGGCCAGTGCCAGACCGATCGCGGCGACGATGCCCGCCATGGACGTGGCGGTGGCGCCGAGGACGGTCCGGGACAGCAGCGGTACGACCGCCAGCACACTCGCCGCCAGGATGAGCAGCAGACCGGCGAGGGTCCGGGACCTCGACGGTTTCCGCGGCTCGCTGCGAGACTCGGCGACCGCTTCGGTGGCCGGCATCCGCGAGGTCCGCCAGGCCGCGCACCGGGCCGAGACCTGCACGGTCGCCGCCAGCAGGAGCAGCGCGGCCAGGGCGGGCAACGGGCTGATACTCAGAGGAAGTTCGGCGGGCAGGACGTTGCGGTCCACCAGCACGCGGCGGAACTGCCCGGCCAGCAGATACCCGAGGGCGATCCCGGGCACCAGCGCCACGGCCGCGACGACCGTCGACTGGGCGGCGGCCAGTCGACGGATCTGCTTCGGCGTCGCGCCGACGGCCCGCATCAGCGCCAGGTCGCGGCGCTGTCCGGCGACCGCCACGCCCAGTGCACCGGCCGTCACGAACCCCGTGATCAGCAGCACGATTCCGGCGAGGGAGCCGGCGAGGAGGACGAGTAGTGAGCGCGCCGAGCCGACGCCGGGCGACACGGTCTCCCCCCGCTCCGCGCCGGTGACGACCTTCAGCCCGGTGCCCGCCACCCGGTCGCGAACCGTGGAGGCGACCCGCTCCTCGGCGCCGGGTTCGGTCGTGAGGCCGATCAGGTCGACGGTTCCGGCGCGCGAGCCGCCGTCCTCACCGGCCCGCTCCGACAGCCGTACGGCGGTCTCGTCCGCGAAGAAGACACCCGCGTCCGGCGCGTCGACCACGGCCGAGGCTCGGTAGGACGCGGCCGGTCGGCCGTTCGCGACGACCTGGACCCGTTCGCCCACCTGGATGCCCGCCGTGGCGGGCACGGCGACCTCGCCGGAACCGGTCGGCGCGCGGCCCTCGACGCGAGGATCCGCCAGCAGCTTCGTCGAGGACCAGCCGTGGCCGGCCGTCCGGGGATCGTCAGTGGACAGGACCTGTCCGCGCGGGTCGACGAGGGCGGCGGGGAAGCCGATGTCGCCGACCGCTGCGGTGACGCCCGGCAGTCCGGCCAGTTGGTCTACCAGCCGGGCCGGGACCGTGGCGCGCTCGGGGAGCGCGGCCGGCAGATCCCCACCCGGGTGGAACTCCTGATCGGCCGCGACCACGATGTCCGCGCCCGCGAGCCGGCCGGGCGGCAGCTGGGAGCGTAGTCCCGACTCGGCGAGCACGCCAGTGGTCGTGATCAGCGCGGCGCCGCCGAGCACCGCGCACGCCACGGCGAGCAGTGCGGTGATCCGGTGCGCGGCCATGTGCCGGGCAAGACGCAGCATGACCTACCACTCCCCCAACGACGCGAGACGACCGGCCAGTCGGGCCGCGGTCGGGGCGTCCATGGACTCGACCACGCGGCCGTCGGCCATCACCAGGGCCCGGTGCGCGCGGGCTGCGGCGGCCGGGTCGTGGGTGACCATCACGACCGTCTGACCGAGGTCGTCGACGAGGGCGCGGAGCAGGTCGAGCACCTGGTGTGCGCTGCGCAGATCGAGCGCGCCGGTCGGCTCGTCAGCGAACACGACGGCCGGTTTCGCCACCAACGCCCGTACGACGGCGGCCCGTTGTTGCTGCCCACCGGAGAGCTCGGCGGGGCGGCGGTCGAGCCGGCCGGCCAGACCGACCCGTTCGACCAACGTGCCCACCCACTCCAGGTCCGGACGCCGGCCCGCCAGTCTGAGCGGCAGCGTGATGTTGTCCTCGATGGACAGCGAAGGGATCAGGTTGTACGCCTGGAACACGAAACCGACGCGCTCCCGGCGCAGTTCGGTGCGGCGGGTCTCGTCCAGCCCGGTGATCTCGAGGCCGTCGATGCGGACGCTCCCCGAGGTCGGCGAGTCCAGCCCGGCGGCGCAGTGCATCAGCGTGCTCTTGCCGGAGCCCGACGGCCCCATCACGGCGAGGAACGTGCCGTGCTCCACGGTCAGCGAAACGTCGTCCAGGGCGCGTACGTCGCCCGTGTATGTCTTGCCCACCTGCGCGAGTGCGATGGCGGGCGCGCGCTGTGCGGTGGTGGCGGCGACTGCGGTGTTCATCGGCGTCCTCGCAGGTTGCGCACGACGAGGGCGCCCGCGCAGAGCATGGTGACCACACCGCAGGCCAGGTGCGCCGAGGTGCCGGAACCGGCGTACGAGGCCGCGACGTTGGCGACCGCGCTGATCACCAGGACGGCCCACAGCAAAGTCCGGACGACCTCCCCGCGGGGGACACCGGTCGGGGTGTCGGCGGTATCACCGGGGACGACGGTCAGGCGGTAGGGGTCGGTGCTCGTCATGAGTTCCTCCACTGGTTCACGGGGCTCTCGCGCCGTCGTCGCACGACGCTACGGATCAGGCCCCCCGCAGGCCGATCCCGATGGCCGCCCGGTTCGAGGTACAGCAGGCTGTACTCCCCGGCCCTCGGGGCGGCGGCAACGAGGGGTGCGTTAACGAGCGGCGAACCAGGTGACAAGTAACCCTGGGCGGGTTTTCACTTTTCTGGGCGGCCTGTCCGGTTGATGGGTGTGCTGCCGGTCCGGTGCCACGGCTTTTCGTACTGCCGCCGCATGCCTGGCATCGGGCTCGGAAGAGCGTGGCTGCGGGACCCATCTGGTTGCTGGGCTCGGCGGGGTATTCGGCGTTGTGGATTCTGCCGACGAGCTGCGGGGTGGTGCAGGCGCACGGGCTGGTGCTGGATGTGCGCGGGCGGGAGCCGGGGCCGTGGCAGGACGGACGTTTCCGCCGTGTCGCTGTACGCGGTGGATGTGACGAGCGGCTGTCGGGCGGGGCATCCTGAGCGGTATGGATTTCCAGCCGGTTGAGCGCGCCTCGGAGGCGTTCCAGCAGTGACTGACCGCCCAGGATATTGCGGAGATCTGCCGCCTGGCCTTCGGCCCCACGGCTGTGCCTGTCTCTGCGGTCGAGCTGGCCACGGGGATGTACAACAACGTCTACCGTGTGACCCTGGCCAGTCGCGCGGCGCTCTGATTCTGGTGCGCGTGTAGATCAGATGTCCGCTGGTGGTGATACGGGAGGTGTCCCCGCCTCGCGCTGAGATCCGGGCGATCATTTCGGCCGCGGCCCGGTGGGCGGCGTCGCCGCGCAGGAGCCGCGTCCCGTCCGCGATGCGGCCGTTTGGCAGGGAGACGCTGCTGCACACGACGTCAACGCTTGGCGACTGGGGAAATCTCGCGGCTGCGAGCACCTCGAACGACGAATCCCAGCCGCTCATCGCCGAGGTCCTCGGCATCGACTACGCGGCCGTCGCCCATCTCAGCTGGCCGTTGCTTTGATCATCAAGTGATCTCAGTAATCCCGATGTTTCCACCGGAATGGTCCGTAACGGGTCACCAGAGCGCGAGTTGTGCCCTGGTGGCTTGTTGACGGTCTCCCGTTTCCTTCCCGGCCCGGGGGCTGGGGTTTGTGCCACCTGCCCGCCCCGTCCCGGCCTTGCGGCGCGGGCGGGTGATGCGGGTCTTGTGGTCGGCTCCACGGGGCTTCGACTCCGCCTCGACGGCGTAGTCCAGGTCTCCGGCCACTCCGGTACCTGTGGTCCGGGCCGCGAGGGCGACCAGGTTGTGTCCGGCGTTGGCGTCCCGGTCGATGACGAGGCCGCAGTTGTCACACTCGAAAACGCGCATGCTGAGGGCCAGCTTGGCTTTCACCGCACCGCAGCGGGAGCAGGTCTTCGAGGAGGGGAACCAGCGGTCGGCGACGACGAGTCGTGTGCCGTACCAGCGGGTCTTGTAGGTGAGCTGGCGTCGGATCTCGCCGAACGCGGCGTCCGCGACACGGCGGGACAGGCGCCGGTTACGGCCCATTCCGGCAACGTTGAGGTCTTCGACAACGATCGTGCCGTACTCGCGGGCGAGGCGGGTCGTCATCTTGTGGAGGGTGTCCTCGCGGAGGTTCGCGACCCGGTGGTGCACCTTGTTCCGGGCCCGGTTGGCCTTCTCCCAGCGCTTCGATGCCTGCTGCCCGGTGCGCCGGTCGGGGCCCCGGCGGCGCGAGACGACACGGCTGGCGCGGCGCAGCTGCTTCTGCGCGCGG
>NZ_JBEOYU010000026.1:0-94495 GCF_040297265.1 Streptomyces sp. NPDC001832 | reverse complement strand
TCCTCGTACTGGGCGTACGAGGACGATCCCGACAACGCGGCGAGCGTGCGTGCCAGGCGTCGCGGGGCAGGCGGGACTTTCGAAACACGCCCTAGACACGGTAGGCCGCAGAAATCTGGCCGACCAGGACGGCAAACGGCATGTCGAGGGCGGCGTAGAGGGCACCGGAGTCGGGGGCGGCGTTGTCGGCCAGGGCCTCGACCATGAGGGTGGCGTAGTCGCTGACGATGACGCCCGCCTGCTGCATGCGCAGCAGGCCCGTCTCGCGCTTGGCCTGGCTGAAGGTGCCGGAGGCGTCCACGGCGACGTACGCGTCGTGGCCGGCGGCTGTCGCGGAGATCGCGGGCAGCGCAGCGCACACTTCAAGCGACACCCCGGCGAAGATCAGCTTCTGTCGGCCGGTGGCCTCGATGGCTCCGCGGACCCGGTCGTCGTGCCAGGCGTTGACAGTGCTGCGGTCGATGATCTTCTGTCCGGCCGGCAGTGCCTGGACCAGTTCAGCGGCGGTCGGCCCCCACGTGCTGTCGGCCGCGGTCGTGGTCACGACCAGCGGGATGCCCAATACGGTTGCCGCGCGTGCCAGCGCCGCCACGTTGTGCTTCAGCTCGCCGAGCGAGATGTCCCGGACGCCGGACAGCAGGCCCACCTGGTGGTCTACCAGCACGACGGCAACGTTTTCGCGGGTGATCGGCTCCAGAAACTTGCTGCGCTCGCTCATATCCACTCCTTCAGTGGGTGAGCCACACTGACCACCGGCCGTCACTGGTAATCGCTTCCCAGGCTGTCAGCGCCGAGGTTCGTCGGGCTCCAGTTGCGCCGTAGTCGTGCGCGTCGCAGGCTGCGGCTATGAACCGCACCCGAGAAGTCGGCGCGCTGCCCATTCTCGTGACGGGCGCGGCGGGCAGTGTCGGCGCGGTCGGACGATCCGTGGTCGAAGGCCTTCGGCGACGGGGGCTGCCCGTCCGGGCCATGGTGCGTCGCGACGACGAGCGGGCGCAAGCGCTGCGCGCGACCGGCGCCGAGGTCGTCGTCGGAGACCTGACGCACGCGGGTGACATCGCCGATGCCCTGGACGGCTGTGCACGCATGTACTTCGGCATGGGTGTGTCGGCACAGTATCTGCAGGCTGCCGTGACGGTGGCAGCCGTCGCGCGTGCGTACGGGGGCCTGGAAGCATTCGTGAACATGTCACAGTTGACCGTCTCGGAGATGGACCTGACCAGCACCTCCGAGTCCGTGCAGCAGCGGCAGCAGTGGCTGGTGGAGCAGGTCCTCGACTGGTCGGGCCTGCCCGTTGTCCAGCTCAGGCCCACCGTATTCATGGAAAACCCTCTGTTCCGTGCCGGCTTTTCCTCGATCGCGAAGGACGGAACCATCAGACTGCCCTTCGGCCGTGCGAAGACCTCCCCGGTGGCGGCCGGTGACGTCGCCGCGGTCGTGGAGGAGATCCTGGCCGACCCGGCCCCGCACATCGGCAGGATCTATGAGCTGACCGGCCCGCGCTCGGAGGACGTCGCCGCCATGGCCGCGGAGATCTCCACAGCCCTGGGCCGACCAGTTCGGTACGCCGACATTCCCCTGCAGGAATGGATCGACGACGATCTCAGGCCGCTGGGCCTGCCCGACCACACGTTCCAGCACATCACCACCATGGCTCGCCTCCACGCCGAGAATCGATACGACCGCAAGGCAGAAGGGGTCGAGCAGGTCACCGGGCAACCTCCTTCAGAGGTGGCCGAATACGTCCGTAAGAATCCCAGCCTGTTCAGCCCCTGAAGCCGAGTCCTCGGCGTGCGTTGTGTCGAGAGTCGAAGCCGGTGCTCATCCTGATCGACAGGCGATCTCGACGGCGTGAACGGCGGCGACGGTCTGCCCGATGCGGTTAGTGCTGCAGCGGGCTTTGCGGAAGATCCTCCATTGTTTGAGGCGGGCGAAGACCCGTTCGCCCGGCGCCGTAGACGCGCGTGGTCCCGGTTGAACTGCGCTCCACCGGAATCGGCGCTCCCGGGTGCGCAAACATCCCGTCTTCGGTGGCGTGCTCTTCCCCGTTTCCCGGCGATAGCCCTCGTCGAGGGGTTGGCCTTGCGGGCTCGGGTGCCTAACGTATGAGCGGAACATGAGCCCAACTCACATTTAAGGATTCATGTGATGATCACGGTTCAACCTCCGCGCCACAGACTCAGATCCCACACGGTGGTGTTACTGCTCCTCACCGTGATGGCCCTGGCACTCGGTCCGATTCCCAGCTCCGCGGCGGAGCCCGGCTGGTGGAATCCGGCCGCGCGGCCCGCGCCCGACTCGCAGATCAACGTCACGGGCGAGCCCTTCAAGGGCACCGACGCCCAGGGGCGTGTCAGGGGCTTCGCCGACGTCCACGACCACATCATGTCCAACGAGGGCTTCGGCGGCCGGCTGATCTGCGGCAAGCCGTTTTCGGAGCAGGGTGTCGCCGACGCGCTCAAGGACTGCCCCGAGCACTACCCGGACGGCACGTTCGCCGTCTTCGACTTCATCACCAAGGGTGGCGACGGCAAGCACGATCCCAACGGGTGGCCCACATTCAAGGACTGGCCCGCTCACGACTCGCTGACCCACCAGCAGAACTACTACGCCTGGATCGAGCGCGCGTGGCGTGGTGGCCAGCGGGTGCTGGTCAACGACCTGGTCACCAACGGCGTGATCTGCTCGGTCTACTTCTTCAAGGACCGCGGCTGCGACGAGATGACCGCCATCCGTCTTGAGGCGCAGAAGTCGTACGACATGCAGGCCTTCATCGACAGGATGTACGGCGGCCCGGGCAAGGGCTGGTTCCGGATCGTCACCGACAGCGCGCAGGCTCGCGAGGTCATCGAGCAGGGCAAGCTGGCCGTTGTCCTGGGGGTCGAGACCTCCGAGCCGTTCGGCTGCAAGCAGATCCTGGACGTCGCGCAGTGCGGCAAGGAGGACATCGACCGCGGCCTGGACGAGCTGTACAAGTTGGGCGTGCGCAGCATGTTCCTGTGCCACAAGTTCGACAACGCCCTGTGCGGGGTGCGCTACGACTCCGGCGCACTCGGTACGGCCATCAACGCGGGCCAGTTCCTGTCGACCGGCACCTTCTGGAAGACGGAGACCTGCCGCGGCCCGCAGCACGACAACCCCATCGGTAACGCGGAGGCGCCTGAGGCGGAGAAGCGGCTTCCGGCGGGGGTGTCCGTCCCCACGTACGCCTCGGATGCGCAGTGCAACACCCGTGGGCTGACCGACCTGGGTGAGTACGCAGTGCGCGGCATGATGAAACGCAACATGATGCTGGAGATCGACCACATGAGCGTCAAGGCCGCGGGCCGGGCCTTGGACATCCTGGAATCCGAGTCGTACCCGGGCGTCATCTCCTCGCACAGCTGGATGGACCTGGGCTGGACCGAGCGGCTCTACAAGCTCGGCGGATTCGCCGGTCAGTACATGAGCGGCTCCGAGGCGTTCAGCGCAGGCGCCAGGCGCACGGACGCGCTGCGCGAGAAGTACGGGGTCGGCTACGGCTACGGCACCGACATGAACGGTGTCGGCGGCTGGCCGGCCCCGCGGGGCGGGGACACCCCGAACCCGGTGAAATACCCCTTCCGCAGCACGGACGGCGGCTCGCTGATCGGCAAGCAGACCACCGGCGAGCGCACGTGGGACTTCAACACCACTGGCGCCGCGCACTACGGCATGGTCCCGGACTGGATCGAGGACATCCGGATCGTCGGCGGCCAGGAGGTTGTGGACGACCTCTTCGCGGGCGCCGAGTCCTACCTCCGCACCTGGGGGAACTCCGAGAAGCACAAGTCCGCGGGGAACCTGGCCTCGGGCGCGGCAGCCTCGGCGTCCTCGTCGGAGTGGTGGAACCCGTTCGTCAGCTTCGCGCCCGGCCGGGCCGTGGACGGCGACACGGGCACCCGCTGGGCCAGCGAGTGGAGCAACGACCAGTGGCTGCGGATCGACCTCGGATCCACGAACCCGGTCAAGCGCGTCACCCTCGACTGGGAGGCGGCGTACGCGAAGTCGTACCGTGTCGAGCTGTCGGAAGACGGCACGAACTGGAAGACGGTGTGGTCCACGGCCGCCGGTGACGGTGGCCTGGACACAGCGCGGTTCGCCGGAACTCGCGCGCGCTATGTACGGATCCAAGGGCTGGAGCGCGGCACCCAGTGGGGCAACTCGCTCCGAGAGGTCGGCGTCTACAGCGACTGACGACACCAGTGCGGCGATGTCCAGGGCCGGGCCGACCGGATCAGCTCTCCTGATCCGGCCGGCTCCCTGGCGCGTTCACCGCCCGCGCCGCGCAGAGCGCAGGGAATCACGTGCCGCGAACTCTGTGCGAGGGCCCCGCTGGAGCGATCTGCGATAGCCCCCGTCAGAGGGTTGGCGTTGCGGGCTCGCTTGCCTAACGTATGAGCAGAACATGAGTCAAGCTCACATTTAAGGAATTTGTGTGATCACTCACCACTCCGAAGCCCGCCTCTGGCTCCTGAGTACTCCCGGCACCTCCTACGCCTTCCAGCTGGACGCCGACGACGTCCCCCGGCACGTGCACTGGGGCCGGCCGCTGACCCTGGAGCAGGCCGTTGTGATCGCGGCCGACCTGCCCGCCGAGGACCCCGGTAGCGACGATCCCGGCGGTGAGGAGTACGCGGTCGAGGGCGGCCTGCGCTTCGGGGCGCCGTCGCTGACTGTCCGGTTCGACGACGCCGTCCGCGGCTTCGAGTGGCGGTTCGTCTCGCACACGGTCGAGGACAACCGGCTCACACTCTCCTTCACCGACCGTGTCCGCTCCCTTGGTCTCGAACTGCACTACCGGATCCGGGACGGCCATGACCAGATCGAGCGCTGGGCCGTCCTCACCGCGGAAGAGCCGGTGGACGTCCTGCGGTTCGACTCCGCCGCCTGGACGCTACCCACCCGCGACGACTACCGGGTCAGCCATGTGGTGGGGGAATGGGGCCGGGAGTTCCAGCTCCAGCGCGACCGGGTGCCCGTCGGGGAGACCGTGTTCACCAGCCGACTCGGCATCACGGGACAGCACGCCGGACCCTGGCTGATGCTCGACGCGTATGACGCCGCCGAGGAGCACGGCGAGGTCTGGAGCGCGGCCCTGGCCTGGAGCGGCAGCCGCCGGATCACACTGCGCCGCGACCCTTACGGCCGCGCCTCCTGGACAGGCGGGTTCGGCCACGAGGGTCTGGTCTGGAAGCTGCTCCCCGGCGAGCGTCTGGAGACCCCCGTCTTCACCGGGCTGTATGCCCCCGACGGCTTCGGCGGCACCAGCCGCCGCTGGCACACCTACGTCGAAGACCAGGTGCTGCCCGCCCGGCCGGCCGAACGCCCACTGATCTTCAACTCGTGGGAGGCGACCGAGTTCGACATCACCGAGCAGCAGCAGACCGAGTTGGCCGAGCTGGCCGCGGGTCTCGGCGTCGAGGTCTTCGTCGTGGACGACGCCTGGTTCGGCGCCCGCACCAGCGACATGGCCGGGCTGGGCGACTGGTGGCCCAACCCCGACCGCTTCCCGGACGGCCTGGGCCCGCTCGCCGACCATGTCCGCGCGCTGGGCATGGGCTTCGGCCTGTGGGTCGAGCCCGAGGCGGTCAACCCCGACAGCGACCTCTTCCGTGCGCACCCTGACTGGATCCTCTGCCAGGACGGCCGTACCCGCACGCAGCGTCGCAACCAGCACGTGCTCAACTTCGCCCGCCGCGACGTCCGCGAATGGGCGGTCGAATGGCTGGTCAGGACCGTCACCGAGCTGGACGTCGTCTTCCTCAAATGGGACATGAACCGGCCCTTCAGTGAGGCAGGGCAGCCTGGGGCCGCCGATCCCGACCGGGTCTGGATCGGGCACACGCGAGGTGTCTACGAGGTGATGGACCAGGTGCGCGCCGCGCGTCCCGGCCTGTACCTGGAGTCGTGCGCGGGCGGCGGCGGCCGGGCCGACCTGGGCGTGCTGGCCTACGCGGACCAGGTCTGGACGTCCGACAACACCGACGCCGCCGACCGGGTCGCGATCCAGCACGGACACTGCCAGCTGCTGCCCGCCCGGACCATGGGTGCCTGGGTCACCGACGGCCCTAACAGCTTCACCGCCCGCCCGACCTCGGTCCGGTACCGCTTCCACGTCGCGATGGCCGGGGCGATGGGTATCGGCGGCGACCTGCGGAACTGGAGCGAGGAGGATCTGGCGTGGTCCCGGATGCTGGTCGAGCAGTACAAGCGGATCCGGCCCGTGGTGCACGGCGGCGTCCAGTACCGCTTGGAGCACCACGCGGTGCAGTACCTCACCGAGGTCGAGGTCGTCGTCTTCCAGTTCCAGCCGTCCGCGCTGACCCGCACGGCCGCCCGTACCCGCCTGAAGGGCCTTGACCCCGACGCCCGTTACCAGGACGTGGTGACCGGCGCCGTGCACGAGGGCGCCGTCCTGCTCAGCCACGGTCTCCCGCCGCTGCTGTCCTTCGACTGGACGAGCGAGCTCATCCACCTCAAGAGAGTGCCCCGATGACCCTCGCCCCCGAACGGCCCGAGGCCCTCGCCGAGCCGACCCGCAAGGTCGGCTCCGGCTGGATCGCCCTGTACGTCCTGGCCAACATCGGGATGTTCGTCCCGATGCAGGCGCCGACTACGTTCCTGATGCCCGCGCAGATCGCCCAGATCGACCCGGCGGGGAAGGTCGGCAGTTACGCCTGGGTCAGCATGATGGGCGCGATCTCGGGAATCGTCATCGCGCCGCTGGCCGGCGCGCTCAGCGACCGCACCACCAGCCGGTTCGGCCGCCGCCGACCGTGGCTGATCGCGGGCTCGCTGCTCTGCATGGTGGCGCTGGCCTGCATCGGCGTCCAGACGACGGTCGCCGGAGTCGCGCTCGGCTCTCTCGTGCTGTCCGCCTCCTTCATGGTCATCGGTGCCGGGCTCTCCCCGGTGGTGCCCGACCGGGTCCCGGTCGCACAGCGCGGTGTGGTGCTGGGCTGGGCCATGGCCCCGCAGGCCGGCAGCATGATCGCGGGCGGGCTACTGCTCGGGCTGGTTACGGGCTTCCCCGCGCAGTACCTGCTGATGGCCTCGTTGCCGCTACTGATACTGCTGTTCGCGACCGTCATGAAGGACCCGCCGCTTCCCCGCCGGCACCGCGAGCCGTTCTCGCTGCGTACCTTCCTGGACGGCTACCGGATCAGCCCGCGCGAGCACCCCGGCTTCGTCTGGGCGATGAGTTCCCGGTTCATCATGGGGCTGGGCTACGGCCTGGGCACGCTCTACATGCCGTACTTCCTGGACGACGTCCTGCACTACGAGCAGTTGTTCCCCGGCCAGTCCACCGAGGACGGCCTGCTCATCGTGATCGGCGTCAACTGCCTGGCCACGATCTCGACGGTCGTCCTCAGCGGCTGGCTGTCCGACAAGCTGGGCAAGCGCCGCATGCTGGTCTTCCTGGGCGGCGTCACGATGGCCGTCGCCGCGATCCCACTCGCGCTGTCGCCCACGTGGACCATGACGCTGGTCGCAGCCGTCATCCTGGGCTTGGGCTACGGCGTGTACCTGGCCGTTGACACCGCCCTGGTCACCGAGGTGCTCCCTGCCTCGGCGGACCGCGGCAAGGACATGGCCCTGGCCAACCTGATGACTTCCCTGCCATACGTTCTGGCTCCCCCGATAGCCTCGATCGTGCTCGGCAGTCTGGGGGGCTACCGCTCGCTCTTCCTCTGCTCCGCGGCCATGTCCGTGCTGGGTGCGGTATTGGTCTGGAAGGTCAAGAGCGTCCGTTAGCGCTCAGGAGGGCGGCGGCGTCCTGCGGCAGCACGTCGGTGATTCGCTCGACGTGACCACGACAGCGCCCGAGCGGCCCACTTGAACGTTGCCTGATGCGGCACTAGCTAGTTGCCAGGGGGCCGGATTCGATCGTGCAGATAGCTGTTAAGGACTCGTTTGCACTCGGCGATCAGCTGGGAGTCGCCCTGCGGATCGGTACGGAAGGCCAGTTTCAGCACGCTGTCCGCGCACTCCAGGGCCACCCGCACAGCGATCTCAAGTTCGGCGTTGCCCTGGACCCCGGTCAGGGTGGCGGTCAGTGCGCGCAGCCGTTCGGCGACCGCGGTGTTGTTGTCCAGGGCCGGCTCCAAGATGTGGTCCTGTCCCGCCGCGCCGAAGTCGACCACGCCGAAGCCGGTGATCGTCCGGCGCATGGTGACGAACTCGTCGACGGTCACATCCACGATGCCCGAGATGTCTTCTGGCTTCTCGTGCTCCAGCCGGGCCGCGACCCGATCCAAGAAGGTCTCCAGATTGCGGGCGGCGAGCGCGCCGATCAGCCCCTCCCTGTCGGAGAAGAACTGGTAAAGGGTGCCGATGGGCACCTCGGCTCTGCGGGCCACCTCCTTGGTGGTCAGCGCGGCATAGCCGACCTCGTCCAGGAGTTCGGCGCAGGCGTCCAGCAGCCGTTCGAAGCGTTCGGCGCTGCGCTTTTGGACTGGCAGCCGGCGCAGCGTCCCTGCGGTGCGATCTTGATTCACGCTTCCATCATCCCATCGGACGGACTAACATGAGCTCTACTCATGTTTCAGGAGGTTGGGCGTGACACTGGACCATCTGTCCGCGGACTTCATCTGGGGCGCCTCGACGGCGTCGTATCAGATCGAGGGCGCCACCAAGGAGGACGGCCGAGGAGCATCGGTATGGGACACCTTCACCGCCCGCCCCGGTACAGTCCGCGACGGGCACACCGGTGACGTGGCCTGCGACCACTACCACCGGTACGAGGAGGACCTCGCGCTGATGGCCGAGGCGGGCCTCACCGGCTACCGCTTCTCCATCGCCTGGCCCCGGATCCAGCCGACCGGTAACGGTGAGGTCAACCCCCAGGGCCTGGACTTCTATGACCGGCTGGTCGATGGCCTGCTCGCACGCGGCATCGAACCTGTCCCGACCCTGTTCCACTGGGACCTCCCACAGGGCCTCGAGGACGGCGGCGGCTGGCTGAACCGCGACACCACGCACCGCTTCGCCGAGTACGCCGCCATCATGGCCGACAAGCTGGGCGACCGCGTCCAGAAGTGGATCACACTCAACGAGCCGTTCATCCACATGGTCTGGGGCTACGGCCTCGGCACCCACGCGCCGGGTCGCACCCTGTTCCTGGACTGCCTGCCGGTCGCCCACCATCAGTTGCTCGGCCACGGCCTAGCGCTGAGAGAGCTGCGGGCACGCGGCCTCCAGGTGATGATCGCCAACAACTGCACCCCAGTCTGGCCCGCCTCGGACGCTCCCGCCGACCGCGCCGCAGCGCAGGCCTATGACAATCTGCACAACCGCCTGTTCAACGACCCGATCCTCACGGGCACCTACCCCGACCTGTCGGCCTTCGGCGCGGACACCACTCTCGGCGGCTCCGTCCGGGACGGCGATCTCGAACTGATCTCGGCCCCCCTGGACGCGCTCGGCATCAACTACTACAACCCGACCCGGATCCAGGCGCCGGCGTCCGAGGGGCTGCCGTTCGAAGAGGCCCCCATCGAGGGCTACCGCCGCACCGCCTTCGACTGGCCCGTCGTCCCCGACGGCCTACGGGAACTGCTCGTCGGCCTCAAGGAGCGCTACCCGGCACTCCCGCCGGTTTACATCACCGAGAACGGCTGCTCTGCCGAGGACGTCATCACCGCGGACGGCACCGTTCCCGACCTCGACCGCATCGACTACTTGGACACCCACCTCCAGGCCGTCGACGCCGCCGTGGCCCAAGGCGTGGACGTGCGCGGCTACTTCACCTGGACCCTGATGGACAACTTCGAATGGGCCGAGGGTTTCCACCAGCGCTTCGGTCTCGTCTACGTCGACCACGACACCCAGGTCCGCACTCCGAAGGCGTCCTTCGCGTGGTACCGCGACCTCATCCGCGCTCAGCGCGGTTGAGCCGCCCACCGAACTCGCACTGATTCCGTACGAGTACAGGACGGCGGTGACGCCGCCCCGGGCCAGGGAAGGGTGCGCGGCCCCTGGCCCGGGGAGCCGGGGTCAGGGAGCGACGGACGGTACCGGCGCGGGGTCGGCCTCAAGTGCAAGACGCTCCAGGAAGCCCGCCACGGTTGCCACCGAACCCTGCCATCCCAGCCGACGGCCGAGCCGCGTCATCTGGGGCAGTTCGAGGGGCTGGCCGACCGTGTCGACGACATCCGCCAGCCAGCGGGTGACCGGGCAGTCCCAGGAGATCACGCCGTTCTCCAGGACGATCACGCGGTCGAAGTGCTCCACGCAGAAGTCCATGTCATGGGTGATGGCGAGGACGGTCCGGCCGTCGGCGGCAAGGTCGTCGACCAGGTTCCCCAGCAGGACGACCGAGGCGTGGTCCTGGCCGGTCGTCGGCTCGTCGAGGACGACGACCGGGGTGTCCATGGCCAGGACCGAGGCGAGGGCGACCCGTTTGCGTTCGCCGAGCGACAGGTGGTGGGGGTGGGCGTCGCGCGACTCCGTCAGGCCCGTCCTCCGCAGGGCGGACTCGACCAGCGCCTTGCGGCGGGCGGGCGGGAAGCGGAGGTTGCGCGGCCCGAACCCCACCTCCTTGGCGACGCTCGCAGCGTGGAGTTGGTCGTCCGGGTTCTGGAAGACGAATCCCACGGTGCGGGCGAGTTCGGCGATGCTGAGCCCGTCGGTCCGCCGCCCGTTGATCTCGATGGTTCCGGAGGCCGGACGTTCGATGCCGACGAGGTGACGGGCGAGGGTGCTCTTGCCCGCACCGTTGGCACCGAGGATCGCCACCCGTTCACCGGGCTCGACGGAGAAGGACACCCCGTCCAGGGCCATGGTGCCGTTGGGGTAGCGGAACGTCAGGGAATCGATCCGTAAGATCATCGCCGGTCTCCTCGGTCGGGGTGGTCCACCGTCTCGCCGAATCCCGCGGCTGCGGCGTCGAGCGTCACCGGCAGCGGCTTTCGGGCCGGCCAGAGCCCCCGGGGCGCGGCACGGCGCGCGGCCACCGTGTAGCGCAGCGGTGCGACCCCCCACTCCTCCAGCCGTTCGTCCGCCAGTACCTCCCCGGGCGTGCCCTTCGCCACGATCGCCCCCCGGTCGAGTACGAGGACGCGGTCGGCCGCGCGGGCCAGGCGTTCCATTCGGTGTTCGATCAGCAGGACCGTCACGCCCTGCTCCTTGAGGGTGTCGAGCGCCTCGAAGACCAGCGCGTTCCCGGCCGCGTCCAGCTGCGAGGTCGGTTCGTCGAGCACCATGACGGCGGGCCGCATGACCAGAACCGATCCGATGGCCAGCAATTGCTGCTGCCCGCCCGACAGCTCGTAAGGCGACCGGTCACGCACCTTGGTGAGCCCGAGGTCGTGCAGGACGGTGTCGACCCGGGCCGCCATCTCGTCCCGTGGGACGCCGAGATTCTCCAGGCCGAAGGCGATCTCCTCACGTACGGAGAAGCGGGCGCCGGTAATCTGGTTGAACGGATTCTGCATGACCAGCCCGACCTCCCCCACCAGCCCTGACAGCGGGGTGTCGGCCAGGTTCCTGCCGTTGACCTGGACCAGCCCTTCCGCCGCGCCTCCGGTGAGATGGGGAACGGTGCCGCTCACCACGCCGGCCAAGGTGCTCTTGCCCGCGCCGCTGCTGCCCACCACCGCGCACAGTTCGCGGTGCCCGACCTCGAAATCGATGTCGGAGAGGGCCGGTCGGGAGCCGGTGGGATAGGTGAAGGAGAAATCCTTGACTTCGATCAACGCACTACTCCCCACACGTTCACGGTGATCGCGGCCACGGCGCAGAGCATCATGGCGGCGCGGAGGCATCGCTGCGCCCCGCTGTCCGGGACCGCGGTGAGACTCGTGGGGTAGCGGGTGGCGCCGAAGCCCCGGGTCTCCATGGCGGCGGCGCGTTCGCCCACATCGGTGAAGGCGCCGAGGATCAGTGGGCCCATCAGCGGCACCAGTGCCCGCACCCGGCCGCGCAGGCCGTGGATCACCTGGCCGCGTGCCTGCTGGGCGTGGAGGATGCGCGTGGCGCGGCGGTTGAGCGCCGGCACGATCTGCAGCGCCGCCGACACGATGTAGATGAGGCTCGGTGACACCTTGCGTTCGCTCAGGGCGCTCATGAAGACCCCCGCGTGGGTGGTGAGGAGCAGGAGAAAGAACCCGCTCATCAGCACCAGGATGTGCAGCGCCGTCAGAAGGGCGAAGGAGACCCCCTCGCTCTTCAGTTTCAGTGGGCCGAATTGGGCAATCACGTCATGGGCTTCGGGAAGGAAGAATCCTTGGACCACGAACAGGACCACGGCCACCGGAACCCAGAATGTGGTGAGCATGAGGAGGAGACGGCGTAAAACTCCCGCGCCGATCGCGGCCGGAAGGAGGAGGGCGCCGAAGAGCAGCAGGGGCCACCGGTAGTCCACCACGGCGAAAGCACAGACGGTCACGGTGACGGCGAAGGCCAGTTTCGTCAGGGGGTTCAGCCGATGAATCCCGGAAGCGCCGGTCGCGTGGGCGGTGTCCTGCACGGCGTTCACCCCGCCCTCACCAGGTCGGACCGCGACGCCAGGATGTGTTGGTCCCGGACGAACGGGAAGCGATGGAGGAATCCTGGTGGCAGGCCCTTGAGAATGGCCATCGCGAGCACCACCGTCAGCGCCTTGTCGAGAGGGTCCGCCACCAGCCCTTGCAGTGTGGCGGCCTTGAGCATGCCGTTTCCGAACGCCTGGAAGGTCGCAATCAGTGCGGACTGGCCCACCGATCCGCTGGCGTTGCCGAAGACGAAGGCGGTGATGGGGGCGGAGATGACGCCCGCCACCACGCCGATCAAGCCACCGGCGAGCACCGCGGTGGGGAGCCGTCGGAACAGCCCCGCGCGCGCCAGCATGCCCGCGGTGAAGCCGATCATGGCCGCCGTCACCGCGTAGGGCAGGGCGCCGGGTGTGATCGTCATGCCCACGATGACGCTGGCGAGCGCCCCGGTGGCGGCCCCGGCGGCCGGCCCCGCGACCACTCCCACCAGCACGGTCCCGATGGAGTCGAGCTGCAGGGGGAGGCCGCTGAAGTAGACGATCTTGCCCATCACGATGTTCACCGTGATGGCCACCGGCAGCAGAGCCACGGTGGTGGGAGGCAGCCGGGCCACGGCGCCGGAGACGATCAGCAGGGCTCCGAGCGTGTACCCCACCAGCGCCAGCAGCGCGATCGGGCCACCCACGCCGTGCTCCGAGGTAGGGCGGACGGCGATGAGCCCCGCGTAGGTCACGAGTACCACACCAGTGCCCCACCCGATACGCCATCGCTCATTCAGCCATGGCGGAGTGGAGCGACTGAAACCAGCCATTATTTGACCTCATTCCCCCGGCAGTGAGGTAACTACTTGAAATTTCAGCGCGCATGCTAGCAGTGTGTCTGCATTGCGTGTCAATGGCATTGACGGATTTTTTATTCCGGGCTCTCTGGGGTGGTGGCGGCGGCTGCAACTCGCCTATTTCAGGGGATGGTTGACAACGTTTGCGGGGCTGGTGTGGGATCACTCGGGCAGTGGCCAACAGGTCACTAATTTGTCCGAGTTGACGCGAAGTGAACTTTCGCCTATCCCTCGGGCGTTGTTCATGATTAAGGGGAACGCGGCATGGATGTTTTCCGTTGTTTTGCCAATTCATATACGTCCGGTCTCCAGGCGGTCCTCGACGAGGGGAGTGAAATCCCCTCCGTCCGCGACCCGCTCTCGAAGGCGTCCGATTTCGGCCGCAACGACCGCCCCTACCGCGAGCTCATCGCCCACCGCAGCACGATCGAGAACCCCACATCCTGCCTCGCGGTCACCCCGCACCTGCCGGTGAACCTCTCGTACTGCTTCGGGCTCCTCGCCTGGTCGCTCGATGGGCGCAACGACGTGGAGACCCCCGCGTACTACCGCCGGGGCGCCCACGAGTACTCGGACGACCAGCACACCCTCAGCGGCGCCTTCGGCCACCGGCTGATCACGGCCAACGGCAACCAGCTGGAGGAGGTCGTCGGCCGCATCGAGCGCGACCCCGCCCACCGCCGGGCCTTCGCCCTGGTCCTGGAGCCGCAGGACAACTTCCGGCAGTCGCGGGAGTACCCCTGCGCCGTGGGCGTGCACCTCTTCCTGCGAGACGGGGCCCTCGTCTGGCTCACCGTGATGCGCGCCCAGCAGGCGCTGACCGTCCTGCCCTACGACGCCTTCCTCTTCATGGGCCTGCAGCAGTACGCCGCCGGTCTGCTCGGCGTACCCGCCGGCCGGTACATACACCAGTCCGGCACGTTCCACTTCTACGACAACGAGACCGCGCTCGCCCGGAAGATCCTGGACGACCCGGCGGTCCCGGCCTCCCTGCCGGCCTTCCCCACCACTCCGGAAGGCGCCCGCGAAGCGGCGCGGGAACTCGTCGACCTCGAATCCCGGCTCCGCCTGGCCGCCCAGGCGCAGGACACCGTCACGGTGGACAAGATCGCCGCGACTCCGGCCGCCACCGACTTCGCGGACGTGGCCCGCGCCTGTCTGGCCACCCACGCCTACCGCAAGCTCGGCGACACCACATCCTTGGTGACCAGCCGGGCGGCCGAGCCCGCCGTGGCCGATCTGATCTCTGCGATCTGATCACCGTAAGCGCAGGGACCTCACGTGATACTGACGGTTCGTCCACCCCTGGAACCACGATGTCCCGACTCGGCCGCCCGGCAGGAGTTGGCCGACCGCCTCTCCCATCGACGCGAACTCTTCGAGCGGGCCGGTGACATCGCCCCCCACCCGGACCAGGACCCCTACCTCTTTCCGATCATGGCCGCCCTGGTCCCCGTCGCCACCAGCCGCGGCGGGGAGGTCGCCTACCCCGGCGACCCCATGTGCCTCTACTCGGCGCTCTCACTCACCATCGAACGGTCCGTCGCCCGCCTGGCGCGAGGGCTCGCGGTGCAGCCGTCGCTGGACGACGTCGCCCCCGACTGGGGCCGCTACCCGGATGCCGCCTATCGCCGCGCCGAGGGCGGACCTCGCTCCGGGCTCATCGCGGACAGCCGCACCACCGACGGCCACGTCTTCGACCCGCGGATCTGGGATGACGTGGCCTGCGAGGCATTCATCACCGAACTCCGGGCGCTGCGCCCCAAGGTGCTGCTGCTCAGCTCGGTGTCGGCCGGCCACCGCTACGCGCTGGAGATGGCCGAGCTGGCCAAGGAGCACGTGCCGGGCTGCCTGGTGGTCCTCGGGGGCAGGCACGCCGACGAAACAGTCCGCTACCAGCACGCCACCCGCACGGCCGACCTGTCCTGGAGCAGCACGGTAGAAGTCATCCGCGACGGCCGCGCCCGGCCCGTGGTCGACTTCGTGGTGGCGGGGGACGGCTCTCCCCTCCTCGACCTGCTGTTACGTGCGGTCGGGCTGGTCGCCACCCCCGGGTTTGGCCCCACCCCCGTCGAGGAGGTCCTCGACGCGCTGCCGCTCGTCGCCGCCCACGACGGAGTGACCAAGGGGGTCGGCTGCATCGTCGGCCTCACGGCGGACGAAGCCGTGCTCGTACCCGTGCTGGGGGAGCGTACCAACGCGGCGCAACTCCCCTCACCGTACGAAGCGTTCTCCGTACGGGCCCGGTTCGGGATCTTCACCCGTGCGGGCAGCTCTCCCCTGGGCAGTCGGACCGCCCACATGATGACGCTCGACGCCTGCCCCTTCAAGTGCACCTTTTGCTCCGAGAGCATCCAGGTGTCGCAGCGGCCCACGCGCTTCGCGCTGTCCGAGACCGAGCACGTGGCCCAGCGCATAGTGCAACTGGTCGACTGGGGAACGGAGGCGGCCTTCTTCGACGACCCGGTCTTCTGGGGCGGCAACTGGAAGGCGATCAATGACTTCTGCCACGATCTGGCGCGCCTCCGGGCCAGCCGGCCGGGTCTCCGGTCCTTCGAGTGGGGTGCGCAGCTCACCGTGGACGTCGTCCTCAACCGCGCCAAGGCGGAGGAGGTCCACGCGGCCCTCGACCTCATGAGCGAAACCGGCTGCACCTACGTCTACATCGGCATCGAGAGCATGGCCCAGCAGGTCATGCGGAACGTCGGCAAGAACCTGCTGCGCCGCAACCCCGAAGCCTGGGTGAGCAAGGTGCGGGAAGCCCTGACCACCATCAGGGACCACAAAATCCGCGTCGGCAGTTCCGTCCTCTTCGGACTCGACGGTGAGAACCGGGAGACCATCGAGGAGACGATCGAGGAGATAGGCCGCCTCATCGACGACGGACTGCTCGTCATGGCCAGCCCGAACATCCTCACCTATCACCCCGGCACCGCCATCACCGCGGCACACGGGCAGGACCGGCTCGACTACCACTCGCGCAAGAAGAACCGGCCGCCTTACACGTACTTCGAGGAGGCATACCCCGAGGTGGTCTCCCAGCTCCTGGACGAGGACGACATCTGGTTCATCCACGAGGCATCGGCCAAGCGATGGGGCAGCACCCGCAACAGCGCCGAGTCGGCGGCCTCCATAGGCGCATGACGCACACCAACGAAGGGATTCTCTTGAACGGCCATGTGCTGGACGTCGACGAGAAGAGCTACTGGGGGCCGTACTACTCGTACTTCCCCGCGCTCGCCCGCTACATCCCGCTGGGCGAGTACGCCCGCCGGGTTCGCCCGAGGGCCTGCGTGCTCGGTGCCTCGGACGGCAAGTTCGCCCTTCCCCTGCTCCGCGCCGGCTGGGAGGTCGTCGGTGTGGAGACCGACGTACTCTTCCTGAACGGGGGCGAGTTCGACCTCGTGGACGGTCACCATGAGGTCGTCGGCCTCCGGCAGAGGCTGGCTTCCGAGGGCCTCACCGAGGACTGCACCATCGTCGAGCAGGACTACATGACTCTCCCGGCCTCGGGCGACTTCCAGCTGGTGATGGGCAGCGGCCTGTGGTCGATGCCTCCCAACCGGGCCCACTCGCTGGAAGCGCTCATCCGTCACGCGATGGACATGGTCGCCCCGGGCGGCATCTTCTTCGGCGAGTACCTGATCGGACTCAACGACGAGGAGCGCCGGTGCGGCTACTACCCGCCCCGGGAGGAAATGAATCGCATCGTCGACCGCCCCGGCTGGCAGCTCTTCGAGAACGCCGACCTCGGCATCCGCGGCGAGAGCCACCTCGGCTACGAGGAGTGGCACTACCACCGGTACGCCGCCGCCATCGTGCACCGCATGCCGCTACCCGCCACCCCCGCACCAACCCCGTGAATTCCACGGACACCGCATGGACCGGCGGGCGCCCCCACCTCCCTGGAGGCGCCCGCCCGGCGGTCGTCGTCTCGGACTTGGACGGCACGCTGTTGAACGCGGACCGGAAGGTCGGTGAACGCACACGCAGGGCCCTCACCGCCGCCGTGGAGGGCGGCGTGCACCTGGTTCTCGCGACCGCCCGGCCCGCCTGGTCCGCTCGGCAGGTGCTGCTGCCGCTGCGCGGCCTTGGCGCGTCCCTCGTCTCCTCGAACGGCGCCGTCACCAGCGATCTGGACGACCCCCGGCCGCGGCGGGTCCGTGCCATGGCACCGGCCCGGGTGAGTGAGGCGCTCACCCTCCTCGGTCCAGTGCCCTGGGCGGTGGACCGCCCCTCCGGGCGGGCGCTCGGCCCCAACTGGCCGGACGTCCTCAGCAGCGGGGGTGCCGATGCACCGCGGGTCGAGGAGGTGCCGGACGACGAGGAGGTCCTCTGCCTGATGGCCCTCCGCACCTCCCCGCCCTCGCCCTCCTTCCTCGCCCCCGCCGGTCTCTGCTGGACCTCGTCGGACGCCGGGCTCGTCGAGGTCTCGGCGCCCGGGGCCGACAAGCGGTCCGCCGTTTCCTGGCTCCTCGACAGCCGGAATCTCGACTGGAGCGCCGTCGTCGCCTTCGGCGACGCGCCCAACGACATGAGCCTCCTCCGCTCGGCCGCCAGGGGAGTGGCAATGGCCAACGCCGTTTCTGACGTACGGTTTTCGGCGACGGAACTGACGGCCAGCCACGACGAGGACGGGGTGGCCATGTGGGTGGAGAGGAACCTGCTGTGAGTGAAGTGAACCCCCCCGGCGGCCCGCCGGCGGGGAAAGTATGGATAGTCGGCGGGCCGGGCTGCGGGAAGTCGACCCTCGCGGGACTGCTGAAGGAGCCCGACGCGCCCCCGGTCTGCCTGGACGCCCTGTTCTGGGGGCGGGGGTGGACGCCAGTGCCGGAAGACACGTTCCTCGCGGAGGTCGGAAAGGCACTGGAGGCCGAGCGCTGGGTGGTTGACGGCCAGTTCCCCGCCGCCGTCGCAGCCTACGCGCACACCGCCGACTGCGTGGTCTGGGTCGACCCGCCGCTGCGCGTCTCCTGGCCCCGGCTGCTGCGCCGCACCCTGCGCCGCTGGATACGCCGGGAGAAGCTGTGGGGCGGCACCCGGGAGACCCTGTGCACCGTCGTCGGCCCCCGGTCGATCCTCTGGTACGCCCTGAAGGTGCGGGCGGAACAGCAACAGGCCAACCTCGACCTGTTCGCACGCCTGGCGGAGACCGGCGTGCGCCTCATCCGGTTCCGCGGCGGCGACGTACGGAACCTTGTCGGCCGGATCGCGCGGTGATCCTCTCCAGGCCGATGGAACAACCCTCTTGTCAACGTCGGGAGTTACCCATGGATGTCCGCACCTATGACACAGTCGGTGCGCTGCCCACCGCCGACTGGGAGTCCCTCACGTCAGGGTCCACCATCTACTCGACCGCAGGCTTCCAGGGCGTACGGGAGGAAGAGCTTCCGCCGGGGGCACGGGCCCGTCGCATCACGGCCCACGATGCCGAGGGCACCGTGGCGGCCGGTCTGGAGGCGTACACGTTCACCCGCCCCCCTCACGCGCTCTACACGCCCGCCGATCTGCTCGCCGGACTCGTCGACGAGGAGCGCCACGCCTCCGTCGCCTCGCGCCCGCTGGCGATCGGGGCGGGCTGGTCCGAGTTCCGGGGCCAGGTCGTCCACCACCCGGACGCCAAGCCCGGGCAGCGGGCGGTGGCCGTCGAGGCCATGACCTCCGAGGCCCTGAACTTCGCCAAGCGGGCGGAGGCATCCGTTCTCGCCTACTACTACCTTCCCCGCGAGGACGCGCTCGACATTGCCCGCGCCCATGATCACGCGGGTGCCGTCGTCCTCTTCCACGACGTGGAGACGGTGCTCCCGGTCGGCCTCTGGGACGACCTGGACGACTACTACGCCTGGCTCCCCGCGAAGCGGCGTCCCCGTGCCCGGCGGGAGGTCCGGACCTTCCGCGAGAGCCGGCGAACCGTGCGCGAGGTGGCGCTGCCCGAGGTCGTCGATTGCATCGCCCCGCTCAACAGCGCGCTGATGCGCAAGCACGGCCACGACTACGGGGTCGCTCGGGCGGCGGAGGTCTACGGCCGGCAGGGACGGCACCTGGGCGATCGCAGCACCCTGCTGCTGGCCGAGGAGGGCGACAGCCCCGTCGGCTTCGCCCTGCGCTACCGCCACCAGGAAATGCTGTACGCCCGCGTGGCCGGATTCGACTACGACTTCGCCAACAAGGCGGACTACTTCAACCTGGTCTTCTACCACCCGATCGCCGAGGGGACGGGGCGGTCCACCCGCGCCATCCACCTCGGCCTGGGAACCTTCGAGGCCAAGCTGACCCGGGGTGCTCAGCCGGTCCCTCTGTACACGGTGCTCGTGGGCGTGGACCAGCCCCTCGCGGCCGACCCCGGCGCCGTGCGGGAACGCAACCGAAAGGAGACCGAGGCGTTCGGGGCCGCGTACGCGCGGCACGTGGTCGGCGGACTCGACACGAAGGACTGGCAGCTGTGAACACGCGCACCGCCCCGAGAACCAAATGGTGCGAGAGGAGGCCCCGGTCGTGACCGAGACCAAGCACCTGGCGTCGATCGGCGACATCGAACGCGGCACCTGGGACTCCCTGGTGCCGGCTCCCTGCTTCTACCAGAGCCACGGTTGGCTCGGCGGGCAGGAGCGCCCCGACTTCGCCACGGCCACCTACACCGTGGTGTCGTCGGGCAGCAGGCTGCTTGCCGCCACCCCGTCCTACGACTTCCCCGCAGAGAACGCCCCACCCCTTCCGGCGGTCGCCGCCGACCACGAGGCCCTGCGCGTCGGCACGCGCACGGGATACCACAACGAATTCCTGCTCGCCGGAACGGAGGAGGAACAGCGGGATGCCTTGGCCGAGTTGGTCGAGGGCCTGGCGGACCACGCCGCCCGCCTCGGCCGCGACGCCCTGCTCTTCGACTTCCTCACCACCGAGAGCCTGCGGCGGCTCGCCGGTCTGTTCCCGGTCCGGGCCCAGCTGCGCAGCGCCGAGGCCGTGGTCCACAACGAGGGGGGCACCTTCGAGTCGTACCGGCGGCTGCTCGGACGGAACGTCCGCAAGCGCGACTACGAGGTGCGCAAGTTTGAACAGGCTGGGCTGCGGCTTGAGACGGCGCCGCTGTCGGAGTGCGTGGACGAACTGGCGCCGCTGATCGGCCAGACCATGGACCGGTACGATGCCTCTCTGGACCTGGCGGAGATCCGGACGTTCCTCAAGGTCCAGGCCGAGCACCTCGACGACCTCAGCACGGTCTTCCGCATCGTCGACGAGGAAGGCGGCCTGGTCGGCGGGCACGTCGCCTTCGCCTGGCGGGAGATGCTCTACGCCAGGGTGGCCGGGTTCGACTACACCCGGACCCGGGACGCGTACGAGTACTTCAACGCCGTCTACTACGGCCCGCTGCGCCACATGGAGCAGCATGGGCTCGGCACCCTTCACCTGGGCCTGTCGGCGGTGCAGGCCAAGGTCAGGCGCGGGGCGCGGCTCCACCCGGTCTGGGCGGCGGTGCTGCCGCTGCCGCTGTTCCGGGGCGCCGGCCTGACCCGCGACGCCGCCGCCGACCAGGCCCTGGCCGACTTGGTGCGGGCCGAGGCGGGCGGCGGGATGGACGAGGGGGAGTGGGAGCTGAGCCGGATCACCCCGCTCTGACCCTGACGGCGGTCTCCGCGGGGTGCCGACCGACCGGCGGCACCCCGCGCAAGCCCCGGAGCGGGAGCCCTCACCCCTGGGCGGGCCAGAGGGCGGGGCAGAACTCCGGGTCGGCGTAGTCCGGCTCCCCGGACGGGGTCCGCCGCACCAAGGCGTCGTGCTTGTAGGGCTGCTGACGGCCCTCGGAGTTCCGGTAGTGCCGGTAGGTGTTGGAACCGTCCTGGAGGTGGAACGAGATCGCGCGACGGGGGTGAGGACTGCGGTTGGGGCCGCTGCCGTGGTACAGGAGGCAGTGGTGGAAGGTCATGTGACCCCGCGGGATGTGCACGGGGACCCGTTCGACGGTGGCGCCGTTGAGTTCGGCGTCCCTCTCCAGCAGGTACTCGCGGGCCACGTCCGCAGGATCGCCGACCGGTCGTTCGGCGCCGTGGCGCCGCTTCCACCGGTGGCTTCCCGGCACCATTGTGATGGTGCCCGCCTCCTCCGTGCAGTCATGGAAAGGGATGAAGGCGGTCAGCATGTTGTCGGACGAGCAGGTGGGCCAGAAGTATTTGTCGAAATGCCATGAAACGATGTTCGACTTTTCTTCCGGGGCTGCCGGCTTGTAAATGAGGGTAGCCTGGAAGGTGCGTATTTCCGGTGTTCTCGCCAATCGCGCCGCCACTGCGGCGACGACGGGTTTACGGAGAATTCCGGCAATCGCTTCATCCCGGTAATGAATGTAGTCGCTGTTGCGCTGGATCTCGCCATCGGCGGGGGACCAGTCGGCCAGCCGATCCGGTCGACTTGGCAGCTTGCGCCCTTGATGACCTGCGTAGAAGCGTTCGCTGGCCTGGGTCAGGGTCTCGGTCTCAGCGTCGCTGAGCAGCTTCTGCGAAAGGTACCAGCCGGTTTCCTCGTAGCGCAGGACATCCTCCTCCGACGGCAGCATCCGCAATTCTTCTTCTGTCAATACCGAATATTCCGACACCTTATCCTCATTTCTCTGAACGTCGGTCGAACCGTCGGGTTGGGACGCACCCTAGCGAACGGATGAGCCGTGTGCTAGGTTCATTTTCCAACTGGTCTGATCTGGGGGTGGGATGGCGATCCTAGACGAGGAAATCCGGGTTCTTCTCAAGAAGAACAAGGATTTTCGCAATGTATGGATAGGGGAGTCTGCCGCCCATTTCGGGACCCAGCTGACCAACTTCCTGTTGCCGCTGGTCGCGGTGACCGCCCTGCAGGCCAGCGGCACCGAGGTGGGCCTCATCTCCGCCGTGCAGTTCGTCCCGGTCGTCCTGCTGTCGCTGGTCGCCGGGATGGTGGTCGACCGCCACCCGCCCCGCCGCACACTGGTGATCACCAGCGTGGTCCGGGGTGCCGCGCTCGGGCTCCTCGGCCTCGCGCAGGCCACCGAGGGGCTGACGATCACTCATGTTCTGGCGGCTGCCGTGGTCATCGGCACGGCCACCGTCTTCTACGAGGTCGCCTACCAGTCCACCATCCCCAAGATCGTTTCTGTGGACTCCATCCCCTCGGCCAACGGACTGCACCAGGCCACCTACTCCGTCAGCCAGCTCGCCGGTCCCTCGGCGGCGGGCTTCCTCGTGGGCAAGATGGGGCTCTCGCCCACCTTCGCCGTCACCGCCGCCTTCTTCGTGGGTGCGGCTCTCAGCGGAGCGCTGCTCCGCGACGTCAAGGCACCCGGCGTGCCGCAGCAGTCGGCGCTGCGCACGATCGGATCGGGGCTGCGGTACACCTGGTCCCTACGAACCCTGCGCGACCTCTGCACGCAGGCGGGCCTGTCCAACCTGCACGAGCAGTGCTTCCTCACCATCTTCCTGGTCTTCGCCGTCCGCGAGCTGGGCCTCAGCGGCACAGCCGTCGGCGTGGTCATCGGCATCGGCAGCGTCGGCGCGCTGGTCGGCTCGCTGGTGGCCGCGCGCATCGGCGCCCGGATCACCGTGGGGAGGACGCTCACCGGGGGCGTGGTCCTGGCCGCCGCGGGTCTGCTCCTCGTCCCTCTCGTGGTCGTCTTCGACCTCGGCACCGTCGTCCTGGTGGCCCTCCTTGCCCTCGCCTTCGTCGTGAACGGCTTCGGAGTGGCGCTCTTCAACGTCTTCGCGGTGAGTCTCCGGCAGGCCATCCCGCCGGAGAACCAGTTGGGCGCGGTCACGGCGAGCTACCGGCTGGTGGCCCTCGGGACGCTGCCCCTCGGTGCCTTCGCCGGCGGGGCCCTCGCGGACGCCCTGGGGCCCGGTCGGGCCATCTGGATCGTCGGGGTCACGTACCTGTGCGTCTCCTTCTGGCTGATGTTCTCGCCGCTGCGCTCCGCCACCACCCTTGAACAGGCCCGTGCGCTGGGTTCACGGCCCAGGTCCCAAGACGCCGTCGGCGAGCAGACCTCTGCCCCCTGACCGGCCGCGCGCCCGGCCCGTACCACTGCCTGCCCCACTGCCCGGACACAGAAAGCGAGAAACGACGTGGCTGAAGAGCGAGACGTCCTGATCTACTCCAAGCGCTTCGAGGGCGGGGTGCGCCTCGTCTCGCGCATGCTCTCGGACATGGGGCGCCGCCCGGTCCTGGTCTCCGACGAGCCGGAGGACGTCAACCGCGACCACTGCGCGGCCCATGTCGTCGTCGACTGGGAGAAGGCGAGCCTGGAGGAGTTGGTGGCGGCGGTCGAGGCGGCGGGTGTGGTGCCGACCGCCGTCGTCAACTTCGTCGAGTCGCTGATCTCCTGGCAGGTGCGCACGGCGCGGCACTACGGGCTGGTGGGCGGGGAAGACGGTCGAGAGGTTCTGCTGAGCAAGGCCCGGGTGCGGGCGGCCATGGCGGGCCGGGGCCTGTCGTCGCTGCCGTTCGTCGCCGGAACCGCCGCCTCCCTCGACGTCGACGCGGTCACCTCGTACCCCATCATCGTCAAGCCCGACCAGGACTCGGGTGGTTCACGGCTCGTCCGTCGCGCCAAGGACGCCGCGGAGCTTCGCTCCTGCCTCAAGGAGCTGGCTGACTCTGTTAGCCCGGACACGGACGTCATCGTGGAGCAGTACATCGACGGCGTCGAGTTCTCGGTCGACGGTCCCGTGCTGGACGGCCGGTTCCACCCGCTCTTCGAGGTCGAGAAGACGGAGCATGACAATCTTCGGCACCACGACGCGGGACTCCTCATCTCGCCCCCGCCCTCCGCACACGTGCAACGGGCCGTGCGTGAGCTGTCGGAGAGGGTCGGAGCTCTGTACGCTTCCCTCGGCCTGGGGAACAGCTGGCTCCACGTCGAAGGGCGGGTGCGCGCGGACGGCACCTGCGAGCTGGTCGAGATCAACCCGCGTCCCGGCGGCCGCATGTACCGGGCGGCCACCCAGCGGGCCTGCGGTGTCGACCCCATCGACATGTCGGTACGCATGGCGCTCGGCGAGCGCCTGGACGGCGCCCTGGCCGAGGCGACCCGCGGTGGCACCGAACTGCTGGCCATGCTCCCCTTCGAGGCCGACCGCGTCGGCACCCTGGCGAGCGCCACCTCCGTCGAGGAGCTCAAGCGGATTCCCGGGGTGATAGACGGCTACCTGTTCGAAAACTTCCGCGTGGTGACGATGGAGCGGGAGAACTTCTTCGCCGAGGCCATGTTCACCGCCGACAGTGTCGCCGACCTCCACGGCATCGCCGAACAGGTTCGCTCGGTCTTCACCTTCACCTTCCAGTGATCCCGCGCGGACGGCGGCCGCCCGGCACTGCCTCTTCCGTGCGGTGCGGGGCGACCGAGCCCGCATCGCACGGAAGGGAGCCGGCTCGTCTCGTGCGTCCAAGGGCTGTCCCGTAATCCGTGGTGGATCAGTGCGCGGCGTCAGATGCGGTGCATCGCAAGGCGGAGGGACGTCCGCATACTGGATGTATGCGGGCGTTCCGACAACGCGGCGAGGTGCCGTAGCTGTCGTCGCGCGCCCGCCAGGGGTTACGGGACAGCCCTTAGAAGAAACCCAGCTTCTTCGGCGAGTACGACACCAGAAGATTCTTCGTCTGTTGATAGTGCTCCAGCATCATCTTGTGGTTCTCGCGGCCGATCCCCGACTGCTTGTATCCGCCGAAGGCGGCATGGGCCGGGTAAGCGTGGTAGCAGTTCGTCCAGACCCTGCCCGCCTGGATGGCACGGCCCGCCCGGTACGCGGTGTTGATGTCGCGGGTCCATACGCCCGCCCCGAGGCCGTACAGCGTGTCGTTCGCCGTTGCGATCGCGTCGTCGAAGTCCGAGAAGGACGCGACCGCCACTACCGGGCCGAAGATCTCCTCCTGGAAGACCCGCATCCGGTTGTCGCCCTCGAAGATGGTCGGCTGGACGTAGTAGCCACCCGCCAGTTCCCCGTCGTACTCGATCCTCTGGCCACCCGTGAGGACCTTCGCGCCTTCCTGCTGGCCGATGTCCAGGTACGAAAGAATCTTCTGCAGCTGGTCGTTGGAGGCTTGGGCACCGATCATCGTGTCGGTGTCCAGCGGGTGTCCCGGTACGATCTTTTCGGTGCGGGCGATGCCCGCCTCCAGGAATTCGCTGTAGTGCCCGCGCTGGATCAGTGCGCGCGACGGACAGGTGCAGACCTCGCCCTGGTTGAGGGCGAACATGGTGAAGCCTTCGAGGGCCTTGTCGCGGAAGTCGTCGTCCGCGTTCCACACGTCGTCGAAGAAGATGTTCGGCGACTTGCCGCCCAGTTCGAGCGTCACCGGCTTGATGTTCTCGGAGGCGTACTGCATGATCAGCCGTCCCGTGGTGGTCTCACCGGTGAAGGCGACCTTCGCGACGCGCGGGCTGGAAGCGAGGGGTTTGCCGGCCTCCGCGCCGAAGCCGTTGACGATGTTGACGACGCCGGGCGGAAGGAGGTCGGCCACCAGCTTCAGCCATACGTGGATGGAGGCCGGGGTCTGCTCGGCGGGTTTGAGGACCACCGCGTTGCCCGCCGCGAGCGCTGGGGCCAGCTTCCAGGTCGCCATCAGGACGGGGAAGTTCCACGGGATGATCTGCGCGACGACGCCCAGCGGCTCGTGGAAGTGGTATGCGACCGTGTCGTCGTCGATCTCGCTGAGCGAGCCCTCCTGGGCGCGCAGCGCACCGGCGAAATAGCGGAAGTGGTCAATGGCCAGGGGGATGTCGGCGGTCAGGGTCTCGCGTACCGGCTTGCCGTTGTCCCAGCTCTCGGCGACCGCCAGTTCCTTCAGGTGCGCCTCCATCCGGTCGGCGATCCTGTTGAGAATCGAGGCGCGGTCGCCCGCCGCGGTAGCTCCCCATGCGGGGGCCGCGGCGTGTGCCGCGTCCAAAGCCCGTTCGACGTCCTCGGCACTTCCGCGGGCGATCTCGGTGAAGGGGCGGCCGTTGACGGGGCTGGGGTTCTCGAAGTACTGGCCACGGGCGGGCGGGACGTACGCGCCGCCGATCCAGTGGTCGTAGCGGGACTTGTACGAGACGATGGCGCCCTCGGTGCCCGGCGCAGCGTAACGGGTCATCTCTGTGGCCTCCCGGATCCGGTGCCGCCCGCCGTTGGACGGTCCTCGGCGTGAGGGTAGGCAGCGCGACGTTGCAACCCCGTTGCGTGGGCTGCGAGGGAGCGGCTACCGCTGCTCGGTGTCCAGCGCCCGGGCCCTGGCGAGGAGTGCGGGGCGCTGCCCCGCGGGTACGGCCGCTGCGAGTGCCTGCCAGACCGGGAGATCGTCCTCGCCCCATGGGCTGTACGCCCAGTCGGCCAGCAGCCCCGGGTCACCGCGTGCGATGAGCGCTGCCCGTAGCTGCTTGTCGAGCCGGTGCCGCAGGCGGACGACGGATGGTGCCTGCGAGCCCGGCAGCAGCGGACCCGCGTAGGCGCTGAGTGCCGCTGTCACCGCGCCGGATGCCAGTCTGCGCGCCACCGTGTCGAAATCGGCGTCGACCGGCGCGGAGAGACGGTAGGGGCGGGAGAGCAGGAGTTCGGGGCCGAGCAGCCGCCGCAGTCGGGAGAGTTCGGCCCGCAGCGTTACCGGTGTCACCGACTCGTCCTCGTACAGCTCGACAAGGAGTTCGTCGCCGCCGAGGCCCTCGGGATGGCGGGCCAGCGTCACCAGGATCTCGCTGTGCCGCCGACTGAGCGGCATCTTGCGGCCTCCCGCGATGAGCAGCGCCTCGTTCCGGCCCAGCGCACTGAGCTGTACGGTGTCCCCGGCCGGCGAGGGCGTGAGGAGTGCGAGCTGCGACTCGGCGGCGCGTGCCACCGCCTGCACGAACGCCAGGCTGTGCGGGTGCGCGAGCCGGTTCCCACCGGTGATGTCCACGGCGCCCAGGACCCGTCCCGTGTGCGGGTCGTGGAGCGGTGCCGCCGCGCAGGTCCACTGCTGGACCGGCCGCAGGAAGTGCTCGGCGGCGAAGACCTGCACCGGCCGGTTCACGGCGATGGCCGTACCCGGCGCGTTCGTCCCGGCCACGGACTCGGCCCAGCGGGCGCCCTCCACGAAGTTCATCCGGCCCGCGGCCCGTCGGGTCATTGCGTGTCCTTCGACCCACAGCAGTCTGCCGTGCGCGTCGCACACCGCGAGAAGATGTTCGCCGTCCGTCGCGTACGCGCTCATCAGCTCACGGATCAGCGGCATGGCGGCGGCCAGGGGATGCCCGTCCCGGTACGGCCCCAGTTCGTCCGTGCCCAGCTCGACCAGGGCCGCACCGTCCGGACTGACCCGGGCCCGGGCCGAGCGCCGCCACGACTCGCCGACCACCGGACGCACCGGCCTCTCCAGCCGACCGGCGGTGGTGAACACCTCGTGTGCGTGCAGCAGTTGGCCGAGCCGTTCACCAGGGTCTGTATCGGCTTCCAGGGCCACCCAGGGATCCGTCAACTCACCCTCCCGTCCAGGGGCGTCGTGCACATCCCATCGTGGCCGCCGTCGACGTCTGCGACAACCACGGTGCGGAGAGTGATCGGACCTGGTGGAGAAAGGTGTGTCAGCCGGCCGAGTAGAGATTGACGAGACGGATGTAGCGCACCCAGTCCCAGTTCGGGCCGGGATCGGTGTGGTCGGTGCCCGGGACCTGGGCATGACTGAGGATGTGCGCACGGTCCTTGGGGATGCCGTACCGGTCGCAGACCGAGGCGGTCAGCAGCGCCGACTGCTCGTACATGGCATTCGTGAAGTACGAGGGCTTGTCCACCCAGCCCTCGTGCTCGATGCCGATGCTGCGTGTGTTGTAGTCCCAGTTGCCCGCATGCCAGGCGATGTTCTGCTCCCGGACGCACTGGACGGCATAGCCGTCCGCCGATCGCACCACGTAGTGGGCGGAGACCTGCTTCGCGGGATTCTGGAAGATCCCGATCGTGTCCGGAAACGTCTCCTGGGCGACATGGATGATCACGTACTGGATCGGATAGGCCGAAGGTCGGGTCGACGCCGTGTAGTTGGACGTGGACGCGGGCGTCCAGTGGGCGAGCGGATAGTCCGTGTCGCCTGCCGCCGTGGCAGCCGCCGCGCGGGCGGAAGCAGGGAGCAGCACGGTGGCCGCCGTTGCGGCGGCGCCTTGAAGAATCCTTCTGCGGTGCATGAGAACTCCTGTGAGGGGGGAGGGGCAGGGGCTGGACAAAAGCGTTGGGGTATCCCGCAGATGGCGGTGAAGCCCGCGATGAGGATCACCTGCGGGCAGCCATTCCTTGCGGACCTTTGCCGCACAGGTGTAGTTGGTGTCGCAGAGATTGGCGAACGCCCTGTGGCTCCCTTTGTCCGATGACCGGAAGGTGTTCCCCGATGTACGGCCGAGCGTCTCGCGCGCCCTACCGTACGGGCGTTGCGCGAGTGGCGGAAGACGGACAGCAGGAGCGGCCTCGCGCCGCGAAGGAGGCCTGGACGATGTCGAACAGCGCAAAGATCGCCATCGGGGGAGTCGTTGCCGCAGTTATCCTGATGCCGATCACCGGATTCTGGCTGTCGCTCCTGGTCCTGATCGGAGTTCCGGCGGTCGCGCATCTGCTGCTGGATCCCAGTCAGCGACGCAGGCTCCGCAGGATCACCCGCAAGGAAATAGGCCGATGACCACATGCTGACAGACAGGGGGCCGCAGTGAGCGGGGCAGTGACCGCGGTGAGCAGGAACGAGGAGTATTCGTTCACCAAGCCGAACCGGAAGAGTGTCACCCTGCTGGCGGGGCTCGGCGTGGACGGAGATGTGCACGCGGGAGCCACGGTCAAGCACCGGTCCCGCGTCGCAAAAGATCCCACCCAGCCGAATCTGCGCCAGATTCACCTCATCCACGAGGAACTGTTCGGCGAATTGCGGGCAGCCGGTTTCGAGGTCGCCCCGGGCGATCTCGGGGAGAACATCACCACCAGCGGTGTCGATCTCCTCGCCCTGCCCGTCGGCACTCTGCTGCACCTCGGCGACGAGGCAGTCGTCGAGGTCGCTGGTCTGCGCAACCCGTGCCTGCAGATCGACAATTTCCAGGACGGGCTCCTCAAACAGGTCGTCGGCCGGGACGAGGCCGGCCGGACCGTGCGCAAGGCCGGGATCATGGGCATTGTCGCGGTCGGCGGAGTCGTCCGGCCGGGCGACTCGATCGAGGTCGAGCTGCCCGTCGGACCGCACCGGGCGCTGGGGCCCGTGTAGTCCGGAGCGCGTCTGAGACGTGGTTGGACCGTCTCCTCGGCCGGTGGCCGATGCTGGCCTTCTGACTCGGCCGGTGGCCGATGCCGGCCTTCTGCCGAGTACCGAAAGCGGCGCTCAGGTCGGCCGTACTGCGAGCGCGTCCAGTGCCTTCAACAGGCCGGGCAGTTGCGCGCCACGCATGACCGGCAGTACCTCGCCCGGTTCCTCGTCCAGCAGGATGAAGGCGATGTCATCGGTCCTGGCGATCAGTGACCAGCCGGGGCCGTCGGCGCGCAGCATTCGGGCGTCGCCTGTGGCGAAGGAGGACCGGACGCGGCCGGGCGGCGGCGGGGCGTCCACATAGGCACGGGCCTCCGCGAGCGCCCGCCGTACACCGGGGTGCACTCCGGCAGGTGGGTTCTTCGCGAGGTTCTCGGGGGTGGCGTCGGTAGCCTTGAGCCCGTCGGCGTCCTGGTCCTGGTCCTCGTCCTCAGGGCCGGTATCGGTGTCGGCTCCGTTCGTCTCAACGTCGGCGACGGAGCCGTCGCCGACGCGCCCGGCACTCTCTGCCCCGCCCGGAGTTATGAAGGCCGTCGCGTCGTCGATCTGCTCGCGCCAAGCCGACCACTGGTGCGCTACCTCGTCCGCTCCCATGCGTCGCTGAGCCGGCCCCCACGACTCCGTATCGGGCGGGGCCAGCGGCGCCGGGTCGGTGCCCTCGGCCTCCGGGTCCGGCAGCGGATCGTGCGGGGCGGCCACTCCCGGAGCGGCGACCCCCACCGCGAGGGGCCAGCCGGGCAGTGCGCAGACCACCGAGCGGTCGTCGGGGGAGAGGTCGTACTCCAATCCGCAGTCCCAGGCCGCGATCGCGACGGCGACCAGCGACACGTCCTCGACGACGACGGTCCAGCGCGCACCACTGCCGTCCTGGCCGAGGACCAGCCCGTATCCCTCGGCGTACGGTTCGAGGGCGAGCGCCGCGCAGGCGGCGGGGTAGTCGTCACCGAGCACGCTTGGGAACTGCGCAGGTGTCAGCAGTACCGCGGTGAGCACATACAGTGCGTCGTCGTCGGCGACTGTGTCGCTCGTTCCGGCCACGCCACCCTCCTCGTCCGTCACGGTTGTCCGTCGGCGCACCTTAACGAGTCGGTAACCCACTCGTCGAGGCCCTGACAAGGGAAGATGTGGTCCCGGACAAGGGGGAAGACGTGGGGCCCGCGGTCCGCCGGACGGCACTCCCCAGTCGGCGGGCAGGCCGAGCATCGTACGGTCCACCGTACTTTTCTCATCAACATAGAGTTGAACATTCGACCGAAGTAAGGGGGCAGCATGGTGAAGCGGTACGACCGGCTGAAGGAGATTCAGCGTCTCGATCCGGAACGGGACTTCCTCCGGATCTACCGGATCACAGCAACCTATGAGTTTCCCTGGGACATCGCCCGCGCTCTCGAACTGGCCCTGTATCGCACCTATGCCGTCCCCAGCATCGGCCGACTCCTCGCAGAGACTGCAGAACTGACGGACCGTTCGCAGAAGCGCTACGACGACACCGCACTCCTCCTCGACACCGTCGTGGAGCACGGCTTCGAGAGCGACCCGGGGCGCACAGCCATCCGCCGGATCAATCAGATGCACCGAAGCTACGACATCAGCAACGACGACATGCGCTATGTGCTGTGCACCTTCGTCGTCACCCCGAAGCGGTGGCTGGACAGTTACGGCTGGCGTCGGCTGTCCGACCACGAACTCCGGGCATGCGCAGCCTATTACCGGACCCTGGGCGCCCACATGGGCATCAAGGACCTGCCGGAGATGTACGAGGACTTCGAACGCACCCTCGACACCTACGAGGCCGAGCACTTCGGCTGGGACGAAGGGGGACGCCGCGTCTCCGACGCCACGCTGGACCTGATGGGCTCCTGGTATCCGAGCCCCTTCGCCGCCGTCGCGCGGAAGGCCGCCCTTGCCCTCCTCGACGACTCGCTGCTGCGTGCATTCCGATACGAACGCCCGGGCTCCGCGGTCCGAAACCTCACCCGCGGCGCTCTGCGCCTGAGAGCGCGGGCCGTACGACTGCTGCCGCCGCGTACCACACCGCACTACGCCCGGCAGAACCCGGAGATCAAGGGCTACCCGGACGGCTACGAGGTTTCCGGCCTCGGTACGTTCCCCACGCCGGGTATCCGTGGCTGTCCGGTTCCGCACAAGCGGCGCCCCGGCGCCCCGGCCGACTGAGCGGGAAGCGAGAGGGCTCGCGGGTCAGAGCGCCCGCACAGCAAGGGTGAGAAGGCGGTCGTCCTCGACCGTGTACGCGTCGAGCCGCTGGCCTGAATGCTTCAGGAGTGGGCGGAGGTTGTGCTCGGCGCGCAGGTAGTCGTCCGTGATGTACCGGGAAATGGTGTGCATGTTCGAACACTGCCTGATCGTTCAGGAACATCTCTCTGTCATATTTCAGCAGCTTTCGAAATACGCCCGGGGCATGTGCCCACATCGAGGCTAGCGTCCTCGATCCATGGGACACCTGGACCACGCCACCTTCGGCTGGCTGACACCTGCGCTCTCGTACGCGATGGCATGCATCGGCGCGGCACTCGGACTGAGCTGCACCGTGCGGGCACTCGAAACGACCGGCCGTTCGCGCCGCAACTGGCTGATCACGGCAGCATCTGCCATCGGCTCGGGCATCTGGACGATGCACTTCATCGCCATGCTCGGCTTCGGCGTGACAGGCACCGAAATCCGCTACGACGTGCCGCTGACCCTGCTCAGCCTGCTCGGCGCCATGGTGGTGGTCGGCGGCGGCGTCTTCGCCGTCGGCTACAGCCGCGACCGGACCAGGGCGCTGCTGCTCGGCGGGTTCGCCACCGGACTCGGCGTCGCCAGCATGCACTACCTCGGCATGGCGGCACTCCGTCTGCACGGCACGATCCACTACGACCCGCTGCGGGTCGCACTCTCCGTCGCCATCGCTGTCGCAGCCGCTACGGCGGCGCTGTGGGCAGCGCTCAACATCAAGTCGTCCCGAGCCGTCGCACTGGCCTCCCTCGTCATGGGCGCGGCGGTCAGCAGCATGCACTACACCGGAATGCTGGCGGTCTCCGTGCAGGTAGCGCCCTCCGGAAGAGAACTCCCGGGCGCCACGACCATGGAGTTCATCTTTCCCCTGGCTGTCGGCCTCGGCTCGTACCTCTTCCTGACCTCGGCGTTCGTGGCGCTTTCCCCGACGGCCAGGGAACGCGCCGCCTACGTCTTCGCCGAACGCACCGCAGCACCCACCGAAACGGGCTCATCCGCAGCCGCACACGAATTCACCGAGCGCGGGCCCGTCTTCCGGGCACGACGTGGCGACGTCCGTGAACACGACGCGCCACCCGCCACCACGCCCTGACGCCCCTGCACCCGGCCGGCCGACAGTGCGACACACCCAGCTCCACACCCGGAACGAGGAGGCCATGCGCCCATCCCGCACGACCCCGGAAGCCGGTGCGACGACCACCGCCCGGCCCCCCGCCCCACCGAAGCGCGGACGCCGCGCGCACGCGGGCCCGCTGGCCGACGAGAGCGCCGAGCACGAGGCAACGCTGCTGACGCACAACACATCCGCGCCGCGCGGACGGTGGACGCTTCGTCCGAGGACCGTACGCGCGAAGGTCATCTCCCTGCTGATGGTGCCGGTCGTCTCGCTGCTCGCCCTGTGGGGTTTCGCCACGGTCACCACCGCCCAGGACGTGGCACGGCTACGCCAGTTGCAGCAGGTCGACGAAGAGGTCCGGATCCCGATATCCACCGTCGTCTCGGCGCTCCAGAGCGAGCGCCGGGCGGCCATGCTCCAGTCCGTGGCCCCCAGCAGCGCCCAGGCCGCCGCACTGGAGCGCCGGACCAGGCACACCGACACCGTGCTCGCCGCCCTGCGCCTCGACAGCGGCCACACCATCGCCGACACCGGTAACCTCCCGCCCACCGTCGCCGACCGGCTCGACCGGTTCCTCGGCCTGACCCACCGACTGCGCGCCGACAGGAGCGATGCAGGCGACGAGAACGCCGTGTACGACCGGTACACCGCAGCCGTCTCCGCGGCCTTCGGCGTCTGTGGCGCTCTCACCGGAATTCAGGACGACGCACTCGGCTCCGACGCCCGAGTCCTGTTCGAACTTTCCCGCGCCGACGAGATGCTCGCCCGCGAGGATGCCCTGCTGGCCGCGGCCGTTCATGCCGGAACGCTCCAGGGCGACCAACTGCGCCTGTTCACCGGCACGGTGGATTCCCGAAGGAACCTCACGGAGACCGCGGGCGCAGACCTGCCCGCCACCGAGCGGGCCACCTGGCAGACGCTCACCGCCGGGGACGCCTACCGGCAGATCCAGACCGCCGAGGACGAGGTGCTCGCCGCGCCAGCCGGACGCGAGGCCGCGAAGGCAGTGCCCGCCGCCGACTGGGAACGAGCAGTGGACCGCGTACGGAGCGAGCTGCGCACCATCGACACCACGCCCGGCCAACGCGCCGCGAACCCGCTCGCCCGAGGACTCTTCAGCCCGTCCGGAGCCGCAGTCCTCTTCGGATTTGTCGCCGTCGCCGCCTCACTGGTGATCTCCGTGCGCATCGGCCGCGGGCTCGTCGTCGAACTCGTCGATCTCCGCAACAGCGCTCTGGAGATCGCACGCCGCAAACTGCCGCACGCCATGCAACGGCTACGGGCGGGCGAGGAACTCGACATCGGGGCCGAGGCCCCGCAGGGCCCCGCCACCCACGACGAGATCAGCCAGGTCGGCGAGGCACTCGGCACAGTGCACCGGGCAGCCCTCAGCGCCGCCGTCGAACGGGCCGAACTCGCCGACGGCATCTCCGGAGTCTTCGTCAACCTCGCCCGCCGCAGCCAGCTGCTGGTCCACCGCCAGCTCAAACTTCTCGACAGCATGGAACGCCGTGCCGACAACCCTGACGAGCTGAGCGATCTCTTCCGGCTGGACCACCTCACCACCCGGATGCGCCGGCACGCCGAGAGCCTGATCATCCTGTCCGGTGCGGCGCCGGGACGGGCCTGGCGGGTGCCCGTACCGCTGACCAACGTCGTACGCGCCGCCGTCTCCGAGATCGAGGACTACGCCCGCGTGGAGGTACGGCAGCTGCCCGACGCCGCAGTGAAGGGCGCGGCCGTCGCCGACCTCACGCACCTGCTGGCCGAACTCATCGAGAACGCCGCACAGTTCTCACCGCCACACACCAAGGTACGCATCAGCGGCGAGCCCGTGGGCAACGGCTACGCCCTGGAGATCGAGGACCGCGGCCTGGGCATGGGCAACGAACTCCTCGGTGAGACAAACCGACGCATCGAACAGGCGGAGCCCCTCGACCTTTTCGACAGCGACCGGCTCGGCCTCTTCGTCGTCAGCCGGCTCGCCGTACGCCACCACATCAAGGTTCAGCTGCGCACCTCCGCGTACGGCGGGACGACCGCAGTTGTTCTGCTGCCAACGGCGCTGCTGCACAGTGCATTGCAGGCGGCCGATGCGCCGGCTGCGCCGGGGGACACCTCGGCCGAGCGCCGGGACGACCGGGACCGTCCGCCCTTCGGACCCGGGCCCTGTTCGGTACGGCCGCAAACCACCGCCTTCCCCGCGCCGGTACCCGTACCCGCGCTCGGGTCCCGTACGGAGCCCGCTGCCGCGGTCACCGCGCTGCGCGCGCGACCGGGCGGCACGGACGAGCACAAGGCCAAGGCTCACTCGGAAGAGCAGCCCGACGACGCGAGCCTGCCGCGCCGTGTGCGGCAGGCCAACCTCGTTCCGCAACTGCGCGAGGAGTCCCGCCCCGACGAACCACCACGCGGCGACCCGAATGACACGGACCGCCCCCCGGAGCGCACCCCTGAGCAGGCCCGGGACCGCATGACCGCGTACCGCAACGGCTGGGTGCGCGGCGGTGCCACCCCCCGCACACCCTTGCCCCGCCCGGGCAGCACCGACCGCCGTCCACACAGCGAAGGAGACCATGCGTGATCGCGAACGAGAGGGACGGGGCACACCAGACCTCGGGTGAACTCGACTGGCTGCTGGACGATCTGACGGCACGGGTCGACGAGGTCCGCCACGCCGTCGTGCTCTCCGGCGACGGCCTCGCGGTGGGTGCCTCCAGCGCCCTGAGCCGCGAGGACGCCGAGCATCTGGCCGCCGTGGCCTCAGCATTCCACAGCCTGGCCAAGGGCACGGGGCGCCATTTCCGGGCCGGGAACGTACGCCAGACCATGGTGGAGATGGACGAGGGCTTTCTGTTCGTCGCGGCAGCGGGCGACGGATCGTGCCTCGCCGTACTCAGCACGGCCTTCGCCGACATCGGACTGGTGGCCTACGAGATGGCTCGGCTCGTCAAACGGGTCGGTGAGCATCTTCGTACCCCGCCGCGGTTCGCCGCACCCCCGTCGGCTGTCGGCTGAGAGGGTGGAGACGGCCGTGTCCATGACCGACGAGGGCCCGGGAGGCATCGCGCGGACCCCGAGCCCGCACGCACGTCCGGGCAGCCAGTGGTACGACGCCGAAGCCGGCCCGCTGGTCCGCCCGTACGCCGTGACAGGCGGCAGGACCGAACCGGGCCCCACCGGCGTGCAGTTCGATGTGATCGCACTCGTCACCGTCGACGACAACGCACCGGACGGCACCGAGGTATCCCTGCTCGGTCCCGAGCACCGAGCACTGCTCACCCTCTGCCGGTCCAAGACCCAGTCCGTCGCGGAGCTCTCCGCCGATGCCGACCTTCCGGTTGGGGTCGTACGCGTACTTCTCGGCGATCTGCTCGAAGCCGGCTACGTACGCGTCAGCCGCCCCGTACCGCCTGCACAGTTGCCGGACGAACACATCCTCCGCGAGGTGATCAACGGTCTGCGGGCTCTGTAGGGGCAGTTCGGTGACGAGGCCGGGCAGTAACGGCCTCACCCACGATTGGCAGCGGCGTCGCAGCGCCTGGGGCGTCCGCCTCCCGCGTAATTGCGCAACCGTACAACCGTGGGGCGGCGGAGCGCGTCTTCCACCACGGAATCCGGACGGACGGGGTGGCCGATGACAGGAAGTCATAAGTCAGCAGCGGGCAGGCGAAGGGGCAGCCGACTGCGACGAACAGCCATGTTCGGTCTGTCGTTCCTCGTGCTGCTCGTCGCGGGCGTCGGGTGGGTCTATCTCAAACTGAACGGCAGCATCGACACCTTCAGCGCGGACGGGCTCTCGGGCGACCGGCCGCCCGGCTCGTCGAACGGGCAGAACGTCCTGGTCATCGGATCGGACTCGCGCTCGGGCGACAACGGTGAGCTGGGCGGTGGCACGGGTGCGGTGGGACGCTCCGACACCGCGTTCCTTCTCCACGTGTACGCCGACCACGAACACGCTGTCGCGGTGTCCATTCCCCGCGACTCCCTGGTTGATATTCCGGCCTGCAAGATGCCGGGCGGCGAGTGGACCGCGCCGCAGCACGACGTGATGTTCAACGGAGCGTTCTCTGTCGGGGAGACGGCCGAGGGAAACCCGGCCTGCACACAGAACACCGTCGAGCAGCTCACCGGCCTGCGTGTCGACCACACCGTCGTCATCGACTTCGCCGGATTCTCCGCACTGACCTCGGCCGTCGGGGGCGTCCGGGTGTGTCTGCCCCAGGACATCTACCAGCGCGACCTCAGCCCGAAGCGGCCCACACGGGGCGCCCGGATCTTCGCGAAGGGCCCGCAGACCGTATCCGGGCAGCGGGCACTCGACTACGTCCGGCTCCGGCACGGCATCGGTGACGGCTCGGACATAGGGCGGATCAAGCGCCAGCAGGCATTTGTGGCCTCCCTCATCAAGAAGGTCAAGTCCCGGGGGCTGAACCCCACCACGCTGCTGCCTCTCGCCGACGCGGCCACCGCCGCGATGACCGTCGACCCCGGGCTCGGGTCGGCCGACCGGCTTCTGTCTTTCGCCATGTCGATGAAGAACGTCGACCTGCACAACACCAAGTTCGTCACTGTCCCCTGGCGTTTCGAGGGCTCACGCGTCGCGATAGTCGAACCGGACGCCAACGCGCTCTGGGCAGCGCTGAAGGCCGACCGCACGGTCGACGGCCAGGACGCCAGTGGCGGGGGATCGGCCGAGGGCAAGGGGGCGGCGAGCGACGGGGCATCGCCCGCAGCTGCTGCCCCGGTCTCCGGCACGGGCATCAGCATCGCTGTCTACAACGGCACCACGGTCAGGGGGCTCGCGGCCCAGGCCACCGAACTCCTGCGTGCCCGCGGCTTCACCGTCACCAGCACGGCCACAGCGAACAGCCAGGACTACGCTTCGACCGTCATTGAGTACGGACCGGGCCTGCGGAACGAGGCAGAGACCACCGCACGGCTCTTCGCCGGAGCTCGGACGACCGCGTCCGACACCGCCGGAATCCAGGTGATCCTCGGCAGTTCCTACGCCCAGAACCCATCGTTCGCACCCGAGGCTACGGGCCCCTCCGCCGTGCCGTCCGCCGTCGCCGACGGAGCGCGGTCGGCCGACGACGATCCGTGCGCGGACCTCTCGTACGGCTGACCATTCCGCAGCAGTGGGCAGGGCGCTCAGAGCGGTGTCCGCACCGTCCGAAGCTGCAGCGCCGGGTGACGGGGAATCGTGAAACCGTACGACCCGTACAGAGCGGCGCCGTCGTCCGTGGCGTTCAGTACCTCCGCGGGCGGATCCTCGAAACCGCCGGCGGCAGCTGTCGGCACTCTTGCTCTCCCTGTCCGCGTGGGCCATGCCTCGCACCCGAAGCACCCAGTGCAGGCGTCGGACAGCCCTTAGGCCATGCGTTTGTGAGCGGCCCCAGCGCTCGCGACCGGGATGGCGCACTCAGCCAGACGTATCGGATTGCGGACTCATCCGGGCAGTCAGTGAGCGGGAACGTTCACATCGCTAAAAAAGCGATCCTGTCCCACGGGGCAGGTTCTCGTTTGCCATGCTGTCGCCGTACTCATGCTGACGGTGCACGGAATCCGAGCCCTTCAAGACAGCTCTGACCTGCGTATTCAGCGTCTTGGGACTCATTGGTGAGAGAAGTGATCGATGCCTTTTGAGCACGCTGACAACACCCACGGGGAGACGGCCGGGGAGGCCGCGGAGACCGATGCCCTCGCACTGAAGATATTGGTAGCCGGAGGCTTCGGAGTCGGGAAGACGACGCTGGTCGGCGCGGTCAGCGAGATCCGGCCGCTGCGGACGGAGGAACTCCTCAGCGAGGCAGGGCAGTCGGTCGACGACACCGACGGGGTCGATCAGAAGACCACGACGACAGTGGCCATGGATTTCGGACGTATTACCATCCGTTCCGGTCTCTCGCTCTATCTGTTCGGCACACCGGGACAGGACCGCTTCTGGTTCCTGTGGGACGAGCTCTCCCAAGGGGCGCTCGGGGCCGTCGTCCTGGCCGACACCCGGCGCCTGGAGGACTGCTTCCCGGCTGTCGACTACTTCGAGCACCGCGGCATCCCCTTCGTCGTAGCGGTCAACTGCTTCGCGGGCGCCCGCGAATACGGCGAACGCGAAGTGTCCCGTGCCCTCGATCTCGACCTCGGTACGCCGGTCGTGCTGTGTGATGCGCGCGACCGCCACTCCGGCAAGGAAGTCCTGATCCGCATAGTCGAATACGCTGGCCGGATGCACACCGCCCGGCTCCTCGACTCGGTGAGCTGACCCTCCCGGCGCACACCGGTTGCGCGCCAAGAGGCCAGGACCCAGCCACATGACCGAGGAGTGCTTGCCCGTACGTGACCAGTGCGCGAGGCTTACGCGAAACGTGTGGGGCACGGGGAACGTATGAGCGGGGAGGAACGGGAAATGGCGCTGGACAAGGAACTCGACTGGCTCCTTGACGATCTCACGAGCAGGGTCGAGTACATACGGCACGCGTTGGTGCTGTCGAACGACGGACTGGTGAGCGGCGCGAGCACAGGCCTGGCGCGTGAGGACGCGGAGCATCTCGCCGCGGTCTCGTCCGGGCTGCACAGCCTCGCCCGCGGGTCGGGACGCCACTTCCGGGCAGGGAAGGTCCGGCAGACCATGGTGGAATTCGACGAGGCACTGCTCTTTGTGACGGCCGCAGGGGACGGCAGCTGTCTGTGTGTGCTGAGCGCGGCCGAGGCCGACGTCGGCCAGGTCGCGTACGAAATGACGCTGCTCGTGAACAGAGTCGGAGAGCATCTCGGTGTCGCCGCGCGGCAGTCGGGAAACGAAGGGAACAAGCGGATCTGACCCGGCCGCGGGGCTCGGACTGCGTAGCCGCGCATCCCGGCGTCCCGATAAACAACTCGCACAGGGAGAACGGCACCGGCATCCTGACCCACATGCTGATCAGGGAAGCCACTGCCGAGGACTGGCCCGCCATCTGGCCGTTCTTCCGCGAAATCGTTGCCGCGGGAGAGACCTTCACCTACCCGCTCGATCTCGGTGAGAGCGACGGCCGCTCCTGGTGGCTCCTCAAGTCACCGAACCGCACGGTCGTCGCAGTCGACGACGACGGGACCATCCTCGGCACGGCAAAGATGAACAACAACCACATGGGCAACGGCGCGCACATCGCCAGCGCCAGCTACATGGTCGACCCCAAGCGTTCCGGGCAGGGTGTGGGCCGGGCATTGTGCGCGTACACGCTGGAATGGGCTCGCTCATCGGGGTTCCGGGCCATGCAGTTCAACGCCGTGGTGGAGACGAACACCCCCGCTGTCGGGCTCTACCGCGCGCTCGGCTTCGAAATTCTGGGAACCCTGCCCGAGGGATTCAACCATCCGAAACAGGGATTCGTCGGACTGCACAACATGTACCGTCCCCTGTGACAGCCGTTCTCCGTCATGACCCAACCAGTGGCGATGCGAGGTCAGTTGTGGCGAACTCCGGCGGGCCGCCACAGCGGACACCCGGCAGAATCCGGGCTGAGGGCCGGTCCGGGTGGCCTCTGCACCCCCTGCTGCCCGAGCCCGGGACCCGCCCCCGCAGAATGGCAGCGGAAGATCGTCCGCGATCGGGCGGGCGATACGGCACAGGGGCTGACCGGAGCGCATTCATGAACCACGACGATTCCGTCCTGCTGCACACCGAGGGACGCATCCGGCACATTACGCTCAACCGCCCGCGCGCCCTGAACGCGCTGAACCATGCCATGGTGCTGCGCATCGACGAAGCACTTGCCGAAGCCGAGCTCGACGACACCGTCACCGCGGTCCTCATCACCGGTGCGGGGGAGCGCGGCCTCTGTGCAGGCGGCGACATTCGCTCGATTCATGAGGACGCCCGCGCGGGCGGCAGTACATCGATGGACTTCTGGCGTGACGAGTACCGGCTCAACGCCCGTATCGCCCGATTCCCCAAGCCGTATGTCGCGATCATGGACGGCATCGTGATGGGCGGCGGCGTCGGTGTCTCGGCCCACGGCGACATCCGTATCGTCACCGAACGCTCGCGCATCGCCATGCCCGAGACCGGCATCGGCTTCGTCCCGGATGTGGGCGGGACGCACCTGCTCGGTGCCGCGCCCGGTGAGCTCGGCACTCATCTGGCGCTCACCGCGGATGCGGTCGGCGCGGGTGACGCGCTGCTGTGCGGGCTGGCCGACCACTTCGTACCGTCGCAGCTCCTTGCCGAGCTCACCACGGCCCTCGCCGCCTGCGGTGCGGCTGCCGAGATCGAGGAGACGGTGCGGCGGTACGCCTCACCCACGCCGAGCGGTGAACTGGAGGCGCACCGCGAGTGGATCGATTCGTGCTACCAGGCCGATTCCGTCGAAGAGATCCTCGACTGCCTCGACAACAGAGGTGTCCCCGCCGCCAAGCAGGCCGCCGAGACGATCCTGGCCAAGTCGCCCACCGCGCTCAAGGTGACACTCTCCGCCCTGCGCAGGGCCCGCAGACTCGACAGTCTCGAGGCGGTGCTCGACCAGGAGTACCGGACCTCGTGCACCGCCTTCACCAGGCCCGACCTGGTGGAAGGCGTGCGCGCCCAGATCATCGACAAGGACCGCAATCCGCGGTGGAGCCCAGCGGATCTGGCCGAGGTTTCCGAGGCCGATGTGGCGCTCTTCTTCGCCCCGCTGGGCGACCGGGAACTCGGCCTGGATTGTGGCACTGGTCGAGCATGAAGTTGACGTTCGTCTCGGGTTTGCCGACTCGTTCAGAGCATGGTGGCGCATCAGAGCGACGAGGTGAAGAGTGACGGTGCGACGGCGGCTACGCCTGCCGACCGCCGGACGCCGGGCGGGGCCGGCCCACCCGGTCCGGTCCGCCCGGCGATGGAGACCAGCGTGATCGCGGTGCCGTTCAGCGACCGCTACCGGACATGCTTGGCTGAAGCGCGCGCACGAGATCGAAGAAACGGGACTCGTTGCCGCAGAGCCCAGCGCGCTCCAGAGCGCCATCGGCCTCCGCGATCGGGGAGGCGAGCAATGGCACATACAACGGGCCCTCGTCAGGTTCCGCGAGCGCGGCCCGGGTGGCCTCCAGCAGTCGGACATACGCCTGGGCTGCGGCGAGTTCGTCATTGCGCATCTCAGCATCTCCCGGTCAGAGGTGTCGGAACCACCAGCATCCCCCATAGGTCTGACAACGCACTTCCGCAGCGGGGTGGGGCCGCAACGGATTACGGGACAGCCCTCAGCCGCCGTTCGGCCGTCGGACACCGGCCGGTGGTTCGACCTCCAGAAATCTTCTGCGCCGCGGCCCTCGGTACAGCAGCACCGTCCAGCCCAACTCCCGTAGCGCAGCCGCACACAGGGCCAGCTCGCCCTCCTCCGCATGGGCGGCGCCGCTGCCGGCCGGGCCGACCCATTCGACCCTTACGCTGCCCGGCACCTCACCCTGCTCCAGACGGTACCCGGCCGCCGTGCGCAGGCCGGAGTCGTCAACGGCCGAGGCGGCCAGGCCAGACGCTTCCAAGGCCAGTGCGATGGCCCGTATCGGCTGGTGGGTCTCCCAAGGCGCAGGCACGCGCTCCGGGCTGGCGTGCCCAGTGTTCGTCAGCCGCCGGATCTGCAGCATCCCCTCGAACGCCGCCCGTACCGAGGCGTCCCGCCTCACGTCCGGTGCCGGGTTCCTCGAGCCGTTTCCGGTGGCCGGTTCGAACCCGGTCTCGTGCTCAGTGCCCATCAGTGTCCCCTTCGCCCGTGCCGTACCGCTGTCAGTGTGCGTCCCCACACTGACAAGGAGGCATCGACCGTCGCCGACCCAGAGGAAGAAATTGTCCGTGATGGTGTTGTCCGTCCCGTCGTAGGCCGGATCGTACGGACCGGTGTGTGGCGGGTCAGGTGCGCCTGCCACTGCGGATCCGGCGGACTGTCAACGGTGATGGTGCGGGTGCCGTCCGGCCGCTGTACGTGCCGGAGAGCCTGAACGGCTTCCGGGGGCATACCCGGGCGGGTGATGTCCTTGGCCTCGTTGCGCGCCGGGGCATCTGGGAGCGATCAGGAAATTGGCGCGTACGGGTGACGGATCCCGATAGGGTTGACCGTCCGACGGCTCCGTAGTCCAGAGGATCCACGCACCGTGCCCGACAAAGTCCAAGGCCCCGGCACCCACCGCCATGACCGTGCCCCATTGCGCGCCGACTGCGCGAACTGTTTCGGGCTGTGCTGCGTCGCACTGACCCTGACCCGGTCCGCGGATTTCGCGATCAACAAGGATGCAGGCAAGCCCTGCCGCAATCTGCAGCAGGACTTCCGCTGCGGAATTCACACCGAACTACGGACCCAGGGCTTCCCTGGCTGCACCGTGTACGACTGCTTCGGAGCCGGCCAGAAGGTCTCCCACGAGACCTTCCACGGGCAGGACTGGCGCCGGTCCTCGCAGACCGCCCAGCAGATGTTCCAGGTGTTCCCGGTCATGCGACAGCTCCATGAACTCCTCTGGTACCTCACGGAAGCACTGTCCCTGGAACCGGCGCGCTCCCTCCACGCCGAGATCCGTCGCAGCCGCGACGAAACGGAACGCCTCACTCACCTTCCGGCGGACGCGTTCACGGGTCTGGATGTGGCCGCGCACCGAGAAGACGTCGCTGCCCTCCTGCTCCGTACCAGCGAACTTGCACGAGCCGCGGCACCCCGCAGAAAGAAGCGCGATCACCGTGGCGCCGACCTCATCGGAGCAAGGCTCAAGGGCGTCGATTTGCGGGGTGCCGATCTGCGGGGTGCGTACCTCATCGCAGCGGACCTCAAGGGCGCCGATCTGCGTCTGGCCGATGTGATCGGGGCCGACCTCCGGGACGCCGACCTGTCCGGCGCCGACCTCACCGGAAGTCTCTTTCTCACCCAGGCTCAGCTCAATTCGGCCAGGGGCGACGCGGCGACGAGACTCCCGCCCTCGCTCAGCCGCCCCACGCACTGGGACCAGTGATTCCCGGCCCGGACCGCGATTCTGACGGCCCGGACAACACCCGCGACACGCCCGAACGAATCGGCCGGTGCGGCGGGGCACCGCCGACACCCCTGGTTCGTTGCACAGTGTGGCGTACCCGGAACGCCTTCGACGACCGGACCGAGGAGTCCCGCACATGCCCAGCAGTACCGACCGCAGCGGCACCGAGCAGAGCAGCACCGACGGGAGCCGTACCCGCCTGATCGAACGGCTCATGGAGCAGTTCCCGCACGTGCCCCGGGAAGCCGTCATCAAGGAAGATCTCCTGCGCGGCGGTGTGGCGTTCGACGAGTCCGCCCTCAGCGAGAACGAGGGCGGCGATGTCAAGCCGAAGTCGTACTTCATCTTCTCGTTCGACCACGGCACCCTGCCCGAGATCGGCGCGGCCGCACTCCGCCGTCCGCCGGAAGAGATCGTGCTCACCGGAGGCCTGTACGAACTGCGCAGGACCGTGGTGTCGGTGCGGGTGAATCCGGCGTCCCCGTACCGCGTCGCGGCCGACGACGACGGCGTGCTCGGTCTGTACCTCGACGGCAGGCGGATCTCCGATGTCGGCCTGCCGCCGATGCCGGACTACTACCGGCACACCCTTGAGAACGGCAAGTCCGTGATGGAGGTCGCGCCCACCATCCAGTGGGGCTACCTCGTTTATCTGACAGTCTTCCGAGTCTGCCAGTACTTCGGAGCGAAGGAGGAGTGCCAGTACTGCGACATCAACCACAACTGGCGCCAGCACAAGGCGGCGAAACGCCCGTACACCGGTGTGAAGCCTGTCGAGGAGGTCCTGGAGGCACTTGCAATCATCGACAAGTACGACACCGCGAAGGCGTCCACGGCCTACACCCTCACCGGCGGTGCCATCACCTCCCACATCGGTGGCCGCGACGAGGCCGATTTCTACGGTCAGTACGCGAAAGCCATCGAGGAGCGCTTCCCCGGTCGCTGGATCGGCAAGGTCGTCGCCCAGGCCTTGCCCAAGGCCGATGTGCAGCGATTCCACGACTACGGCGTCCAGATCTACCACCCCAACTACGAGGTGTGGGATCGCCGGCTGTTCGAGCTCTACTGCCCCGGCAAGGAGCGCTACGTGGGCCGCGACGAGTGGCACCGCCGCATCCTGGACTCTGCCGAGGTCTTCGGCCCCCGCAATGTCATCCCAAACTTCGTGGCGGGCGTGGAGATGGCTGAGCCTTTCGGCTTCACCACGGTGAACGAGGCCATCGAATCGACCACCGAGGGCCTGCGGTTCTTCATGTCGCACGGCATCACCCCGCGATTCACCACCTGGTGCCCGGAGCCCACCACCCCGCTCGGAAAGACCAACCCGGACGGAGCGCCGCTGGAGTACCACATCCGCCTGTTGGACGCCTACCGCGCGACCATGGAGGAGTACGGGCTCAGCTCGCCCCCCGGCTACGGCCCGCCCGGCCCGGGGCGCGCCGTCTTCTCCGTCAGCTCGTTCATGGACAGTCTTCCGGCCCGTCCGGGCGACGTTCAGTAGCACCGAGCCGGTCGTCGGGCACCACCGGGGCGGCTGTAGCCAGTTCACGTATGGCCCGTAGCCAGACGCAGGGGCCGTGAGGCCGGTGACCGGGCACCGGGGATCCCGTCACGCAGCACGTGGCGCCGAAAACAGCACCGCAAGAACGAAGGCCGTTTCCGGATGCGGCGGGGAAACCTCGGCCCGATTCCGGCGGGCCGGGGTCTCGTGTCATACGGGTGTTTCGGTCACTAAGGGCTGTCCCGTAATCCGTGGTGGATCAGTGCGCGGCGTCAGATGCGGTGCATCGCAAGGCGGAGGGACGTCCGCATACTGGGTGTATGCGGACGTTCCGACAACGCGGCGAGGTGCCGTAGCTGTCGTCGCGTGCCCGCCAGGGATTACGGGACAGCCCTTAGCCTTCGTAGTGGCGCTCAAGTACCCGGAAGCTGGCCACGACGCCGTCGTGGACGAAGATGCCGCCCCGGACGTGGCCGGGGACTACGCCGTCAGTGGAGCTGTGGGGTCCGACGGTGGCAACGGGGGCGCCGTTACCGCAGGTGGCCCCTCGGAAGACCTCGATGGTCCTGCGGCTGTCGTTGCGGATGTTGAGGCTCTTGGAGCCGAGTCCGCTGACCACAGTGATACAGTCACCGGGGTTGTCGGTGTAGGTGCGTTCGTTGATCTGGATCCGACCCTCGTAGTGCTCCCGGTTGCCGTAGTCCCATTCGTCGTAGCCCCGATCGTCGTTGCTCTTGTCGGCGTCGCCGCCGTTGAAGACCGAAACGGGGGTGGTGGCCTGCTGAGCGACAGGGGATGCTTGGGCCGACTCGGTGGTGGCGGCCGAGGCGTAGGTGATGCCGCTGGAGGCCAGTGCCGTGGCGGTCGCGATGGCGGCGGTAACGACGGTGGAACGGGTAGCCATGTCACGTCTCCTGTCTCAGAGAGGTCGGCCGAGCAGCCGGCCTGTGATTGAACGTACTGACGGCCCCCATAGCTGTCATATTGGACACGTTGCCGGTTAATGCCGGGGCGCCGATCGGGGTACGCAAGCCACCCAAATGCTATTTTCAGATAATCAGACGGAGATGCCAAACTCCTTCTCAATAACACAATTGATGCATCATTAATCTTTCCAAGCAGACTTTCTGATGCCCACTCACCCCAGGGGCGAACGTGTCTGGGGTGACACGTTTCCTTGGCGGGAGGCAATGAAACAGCTGTTCTGAATGCCCGTCATTCACGTTCCGTCAGTTTGACTTGCAGTGACGGTCCGTAGGGCTATTGCCGGAGCATTCGGCGACGGTGTCTGGATCTGGCACCGATGCGGCGGGCGTCGTTGGTGAGGATGGTGCTGCTCTGCCAGCGGCGGTGCCGATAGCCGAGGCAGTAGGTGACTGCATCGACGGTATACCCGTCCAGGGAACGGTCAACTTCGCCGTTTCGTCGTGACGGGGTCGCGGTTTGCATCAACTCACAGCGGAGTCCGCGAGGCCCGGGGGAGGGCTGTTCGGTGAGTGGTCATGGGGCAGCAGTATGCCGCGGCCAGTGACACTCCCGAACCAGTCGCACCGCCGGCGAAGCGCATGCGGCCCATCGTGGCTCGGCTTGGACGAGGGACTCGCGCGCCGATCTAGCGGAATGCCCCAGGCGAGCGCAAGCCGCTGAAGTCGATCGCGCGGTCCGCCTCGCGCAAGGTCTGCTCGGCCACCCGGCGCGTCTCGGCCGGAACGTCCCCGTGCTCCTCCACAAGCCTGGCGTAGATCGGTGCCTCGGCTCTGTCTGCGGAACTCATGTTGAACTTTCTGTCGAGGGTACGGGTGTCTTCCGCCGGTGAGGGGAAGCGCAGACCGAGTATACGTGCTGCAGGTAGGACGTCGCCGAGTTGACCGGAGTTGGGCAGCGACAGCGCAGTTCCGCCCGCAAGGCCCCATGTCTGCGTTGAGCAACTGGCTTGACGGAACTGGATCGTCAGTACTCGACGGTGCGACAGCTGACCAGTTGGGGCAACCCGTCCGCGAAAGACGGTCGATGTCCGGCCCGAAGCGGGAGTCTGAAGCGGCGCCGGGGGCGGATGAAGCCCCCCACCCATCGGCTTCGTTCCAGCGCCCCACAGCCTACCAGCGCCGCTTCACCGACCGCGCGTCCCGCGAGCTGCGCACGCACCCCGCTCACCGCCAACGATGCACGAGCTTGTCAGGGCCTTATCCCGCCGTTCGTCTCATGGTGAGGGCCAGGTGGACTTGCAGCGCGTGGTCGCCGTGGCGCCACTGCGGGCCGAGCAGCGCCGAGATCCGGTCGATGCGCTGGTAGAGCGTGTTGACGTGGACGTACAGGGCGGTGGCGGTACGGCTCAGGCTGCCGTCGCAGGCGAAGTAGGTGAGTGCGGTGCGTACCAGGTCGCTGCCGCGCGTTTTGTCGTGCTCCACCAGCGGGCCGATCGTGCGGCGGACGAAGCGGTCCAGTTCGTCACGGCCCGCCGGGCCCAGCAGTATGCCGTGGATACCGAGGTCGTCGCGGCAGGCACCCTCGCCGGCGCGGTCCAGCGAGACCAGTACGTCCAGGCAGCGGGCGGCGTCCCGGTATGCCTCGACGACGGCCGCGGCGCCGGGTGTTGCGTGCTCCGCACCGACCGTGACGGGGTGTCCGATCCCGGCGGTAAGAAGTTCGGCGAGGGTACGGGCGGCGCCGCCCGGGTCTTCGGCGGCGGGCAGTACGACGACGGTGCTGCCGCCGTACTCGCCCGCGATGCCGCCGAGCCGAGTGGCATGGCCGCCCGCCAGTTCCGTGATGCGGCGTCGCCTGCCGTGGCCCCCACCCCGGGCCACCAGCACCACATGGTCACGCTCCAGATCGAGGCCGACCAGCGCGGCTCGGCGGCGCAGCCCTTCGGGGTCACGGTGCGGGGCGCCCAGCAGGTCTTCGAGGATCTCACCGCGCAACCGGTGCTCAGCCTCCGCGACCGTTCGTTCACCGAGCAGCATGAGGGCGGCTGCCTGGGCGGCCCGTTCCAGGGCATGGATGTCGGAGGCGTCGAGCCCGCCGCGCACGAGCAACAGCGTGCCGAGATGTTCGTCGGCGGCCACGACCGGGGTGACACAGACGGTTCCGCGTGACGCGGAGATTCGGTGGTCTCGGGCCTGCGCCATCTCCCGTACGAGATCTGCTGGTTCGGGCGGTGCGTCGCCGGCCGAGGCGAGCGGCCGGTCCTGGGCGTCGAGGAAGAGGACGCTGCCTCGCAGCACCTCGGCGAGCGCCATGGCCAGCCCCGTCGGCCCGCCGCCGTCGAGTGCGACGGCCGTGAGCCGCTCGTGGACGGCGGCGGTCTTGTGGACCTCCTCGAAGAGAGTGGCGTTCTCGATTGCGAGGGCGGCATGGTTGGCGAGCGAGATGAGGAGGTCGACCTCGTCGGGCGAGAAGGGCCGTACCCGGCGGTTGGCGGCGAACAACACCCCGTACACCTGGTCGCCGAACTTCAGCGGCACGCCCTGGATGGCCACCAGCCCCTCGTCGCCGATGACGCCGTCCACGTACGGGGTGTGCTCGAAGCGGGCGTCGTTGGGGTAGTCAGCGGTGTGGTACGGCAGGGCGGTCGCGGCGACCAGTCCTCCGAGGCCGGTACCGGCGGCGAGTCGGCCGGTCTTGAACCCTTCCGTCGTGATGCCGTCGGTGACGCGTACATACGTGCCGCCCTCATCCGGTTCAGAGAGCAGTAGATACGCGACATCGGTGCCTACCAGGGTGCGGGCGCGGCTGACTATGGCCTGCAGGACATCTTCGAGGTCGCGCAGCGAGGCGAGGTCGCCGGCGGTCTCGTAGAGCGCGGCGAGCGCGGCCTCCCGGCGGCGGTGGGCCGCGAGCCGGGAACGTATCTCCAGTGCTTCGTCTACGAGCAGCGGTTCGGCAGCCACGGCACGGAACGCCGCCTCGTCCGCCTCCTCGCGCAGTAGGCGGAGCAGAGTACCGGTGGTCGCTGGCGTCGTCGTCACCCGGTCAGTGATACAACACCGTCGCCTCCGTGCACCCCGGGCGACGGAGAAAATCTCCACTCATCGGCCGTTGACGACGTGGCACACCTCCATTTCCCGCAGGGCGGTGCACGACCAACCATGGCCCCGTTCGTCCTCCGTACCCCCGAATTCCAACTCCCGTTCCCTGAACGGGTACCAGTGAAGGAGAGCGCATGATGAAGTTCCGCTCCCTGCGGGCCGCCGCTGTCACCCTGGCCGCCGCCCTGGCAGCGACCCTGGGGGTCACCGCCCCCGCCCATGCGGGCGAACCGGGCCTTCCCCGGCTCAACATCACCGACACCTACGTCACCGGAATCTCTTCCGGCGGCTTCATGGCCTCGCAGCTCCAGGTCGCCTACTCCGGCACCTTCAAGGGCGCGGGAATCGTCGCCGCAGGCCCGTACTACTGCGGCAAAGGAGGCGTCGTCGTCGGCCTGATCGCCTGCGGTACAGGGCTGATCTCCACCGACCCCGAGGGCATCGAGCAGATCACCCGCCGCTGGTCGGCCGACGGACGGATCGACCCCGTGTCGAACCTGAAGGGCAAGCCCGTCTACACGTATCACGGCACCCAGGACCCCGTCGTCCGGACATCGGTCAGTGACGAAGGGGTCCAGTTCTACCGGGACTTCGAGGCCAGAACCGTGTACCACGACACCGATCCGGCAGGGCACGGCTGGCCCACTCCGAACGCCCCGCTGAGCTGTGGCACCACGTTCTACCCATTCCTGATCAACTGCGGAAACGACCCGCAGGGCGAGATGCTCAGCCACTGGCTGGGGCGGGTCAACGCACCGGCCGCCTCGCAGTCGGGCACCGTCAGCCGGCACGACCAGGACCGGTATGTGCCGGGCGGTCTGGCCCAGTGGTACAGCATGGGCGGCAGCAGCTTTCTCTACACGCCGGATTCCTGCGCGGCAGGGGCCGCGTGCAAGCTGGTCGTCGCACTGCACGGCTGCATGAGCGACAACAAGTTCGTGGGTGACCGGTTTGCCCGTGAGTCTCATCTCAACGAGTACGCCGACACCAACAACCTGGTGATCCTCTACCCGCAGACCGACATCAGCCTGCTGCGCGGCAACCCGCAGGGCTGCTGGGACTGGTGGGGGTACACGGGCAGCGACTACGCCCAGAAGTCGGGACCGCAGATGCGTGCCATCCTGAGCGAGGTGCATGCGCTCGGCGGCTGACCGGATCAAGCGGGACACGTACGAAGCGGGTGGTGACTGAATGGCAGCCGCCACCCCCTTCGCCCTCTCGGCACGGTCCGCCGGAGCGCGACAGCGACGGCACGACGCTGTTCAACCGGCTGAAGAAATCCGCACAGGGGCCGAGTTGGTCGCACTTCAAGAACCTGTGATCAATACGGGACAGCCCTTAGGGCGTGGGTGGTGTCACCGACGCCAGGTAGGTTGCTGGCTCGTTCGTGTTGTTGGTGTAGCGGTGGGGTCGTGTGGCGTCGAAGGTCAGTGCCTCACCCGCCTGTACGTCGTAACGCTGATCGGCGACGTGCACGGTGACCGTGCCGGTGATGACGTAGGCGCACTCGACCGCGGCATGGCTCCATTCCTCGTCGCTGGAGGCCTGGCCCGGGGCGAGGGTGCCGAGAAGGACTTCAAGCTGGCCGTTGCTCGGGGTCAGGCGTTCGTACTGCACGAGGCCCTTCGGCATGAGCAGGCGGGGGCGTTCGTGAGGGCGGCTGTGGTGGGCCGTGAGCGGGGCTTGGCCGTGGAACAGTGAGGCGGTCGACGGGCCGAAGGCTGTGCTCAGGGCACGGAGGGTTTTGAGGCTCGGCTCGCGGATGCCCCGCTCGACCTGGCTGAGCAAGGTCGCGGACAGGCCGGTCTGCGCTGCGAGGTCGCGCAGGCTGAGTCCCGCTTCCGTCCGAAGGGTGCGTAGCTGGTCTCCCATCACGGTGGTCAGCCTAGCGGAGCCGTGCACACTTGTGTACACGAGTCTCGGGATGCCTTGGATGTATCAGCACGTTTTTGCTGGAGAGTCAACGGTTGACAGGCGAAGCGCTGTGCATTTTTGTATACCAGTGTAAATAAGTACACGCCTGGGTTGTCCTCGGCGTTGTGGAGAGAGGTTCACCGCCATGAGCGCCGACCAGCATCTGGTCTTCCGTGGAGGAAGGGCACTGGCGTTCTTGCCGGTCGTCGTGTTCCTCGCCTTCTGTGTCGTCTTCTTCGTCGTGTTCAAGACGTTCGACATGACCGCGCTTGCCGCAGGGGGTGTGGTCGCGCTGCTCGTCGGCGCGTTGTTCGCCAAGCCGTATGCGGCGTACTGGTCCGCCGTGACGAGGGGGATCGGATCGCCCACCGCGGTGACGATCGTGATGATGCTGTTCTGTGTGGGCCTGATGTCCGCCCTGATCAAGGAGACCAACGTCTCCGGCGGGTTCGTGTGGCTCGCCGAACTCCTCGGCGTCAGCGGTGGCACCTTCACCCTGTTCGCGTTCGTCGCGGTGTGCATCATCTCGATGTCGACGGCGTCGTCCATCGGGACGATGTTCACGGCGTTTCCGATCTTCTACCCGGCCGGCGTGCTCCTCGGCGCCGAACCGGCGTTCCTCGCCGGCGCGATCATCTCCGGCGCGATCTTCGGAGACAACGTCGCCCCGATCTCCGACACGACCGTCATCTCGTCGTCGACGCAGACGTTCCGCCGGAAGTCCGGCACCGCGGATATAGCCGGAGTCGTACGGAGCCGAGCCCGCTTCGCCTTCACGGCGGCAGGCGTCGCGGCCGTCGGGTTCTTCGTGCTGGGGTCGTCGGGCAGCTCGAGCGACTCGGCGCACTCGCAGGAGCTGCTGGAGCAGGCCGCCGACCCGCTCGCGCTGGTGATGCTCATCCCCGTCGCACTCATGCTCACCGTGGCGCTGCTGACCCGCGACATCTTCAAGGCGGTCACGGTCGGGCTGGTGGCCGGGATCATCACCGGCCTCGCCTCGGGCCTGCTCACCCTTGACGGCATCATCGGCGTCACCGACGGGGCACCCACCGGATTCCTGGTCTCGGGTGTCAGCGACATGCTCAGCGTGATCGCTCTGGTGGTGACCGTGTTCGGCATCATGGGCGTACTCACCGCCGCGGGCATCCTCGAATGGCTGGTGAGCGCCCTCACCCGCAGCCGCCTGTCCCGCACCCCGCGCGGTGCGGAGCTCGCGATCGGCATCGGCATCTCGGGCACCACGCTGTTGTTCGGCGGCGTGAACTCGGCCGCGATGCTCACGTTCGGCCCGGTTGCCGATGAGATCGGCGCCCGCGTCGGCCTGCACCCCTACCGCCGGGCGGTCGTCATGGACTGCTTCGCGATGGGGATCGCCTCCATCGTCCCCGTCCTGAGCGCCTATCTGTTCATCGGCGCGCAGCTCACGTCCGGGATCAAGGGCGTTCCTGCCCTGGCCACGACGGAGATCTTCGTCGCGATGCTCTACCCGCTCACTCTCACCGTCGTCATGGTCGTGGCGGCCGCAACCGGCTGGGGCCGCCGCTTCGAGGGCGCGGACGGCGCCGAACTGAAGCGGCCCGAGCACACACCGGCCCAGGTCAAGGTCTGAGGGACTGTCGGGTGGCCGCCCGATCAGAGGCCACCCGACAGGCTCTGAGTAGCACACCCCAGCAAACATCGCCGGGCGACCGGCCATTGGAGTACCCATGGATCGCAACACAGTCAACTGGCGCGGCTACATCCCCGCCATCACCACACCGTTCACCCGCGACGGCGCGCTCGACACCGACGCGTTGCATGTGCAGGTGGCCTGGCTCGCCGACGAGGGCATCCAGGGCGCGATCCTGGCCGGCACCAGCGGCGAGTGGTTCTCCCTGTCCGTGAAGGAACGCGCGGAACTGTTCGCGGCGGGCGCCGAGCATCGCAGCGGCACCTTCCCCGTCCTCGGCGCCTGCAACGCGTTCACCCCGCACGAGGCGATCACCCACGCCCGCGCCGCCCAGGCGGCGGGCCTGGACGGCATCCTGCTCACCCCTCCGCCCTACATCGTGCCCAATCGGAAGGAGATCGTTGCGTTCTACCGGGCGGTGAGCGACGCCACCGACATCCCGATGACCGTGTACAACTGGCCGCGTGGCTGCGTCGTGGACATGGACGTGGACCTGCTGGCCGAGCTTGCGCAGATCGAGAACGTCGTCGCGATCAAGAACTCGACGGGCGACTTCGCGAGCTTCCTCGCCGGGATGTACGCGCTGGAGGGCGAGGTGCGCTACTTCGGCCTGCCCACCAACGCGCTCGGCGCCGACCTTGCGATGCTCGGCCACGGCGACGGCCTGATGGGAACGGGCGGCATCCTCGGCCGCGACCAGGCCGACTTCTGGAACGCCGTCGACGCCGGGGACCGGGAGCGCGCGGTCCACCTGGGCCACAAGGACCGCGTCTACATGGACGCGTGGTTCCGTCCCGACTACGGCGTGCAGTTCGGCAACCAGCAGGCGATCATCAAGACCGCGCTGCGGCTGCGTGGCATCCCCGCGGGATTCGTGCGGGCACCGCTGCTCGAACTCACGCCGGACGAGGTCGCCCGCGTCGAGGCGACCCTGCACGAGCTCGGCATCGAGACAGTCCCCCTCGCCAATGACTGAGCGCTACGACGTCGTCGTCGTCGGCGGCGGCCTGCTCGGCTGCCTCACGGCGTGGATGGCCGCCCGCGACGGTGCGCAGGTGCTCCTGGTCGACAAGGACCAGGTGAACCAGCACGCCTCGGGACAGAACGCCGGGAGCCTGCACTTCCAGCTCGAATACCGGATGGTCGAGGCGGGCGAGGAGGCCGCGCGCGTCGCGGCTGAGGCGATGCCGCTGCACCTGGACGCCGCCGCGATGTGGGCGCGCCTGGAGGACGAGATCAAAGAGCCGCTCGGCGTGCGCCAGACGGGCGGGCTCATGGTCGCTGAGAACGCCGACCAGGTAGGGATGCTCGAGTTCAAGGCGGAGCTGGAACGCTCCTGGGGCCTGGACGTGCGCACGCTCGACCGCACCGCACTCGACGACGTCGCACCGTACCTGTCACGGGACATCGTCGCGGCCAACTACAGCCCGCTGGAAGGAAAGGCGGACGCCCGCATCGCCGCTCCCGCGGTCGGCCGCGCGGCCATCGCGGCCGGGGCGACGGTGCGCGCACGCTCCCGCCTGGCCGGCGCGCACCGCGTCCCGGACGGGTGGGACCTCACCCTCCAGGAGACCGGCCGCGCGGGAGACGAACGGGCCCGCACCGTGCGGACCGCCGCAGTCGTGCTCGCCGCCGGCGTGTGGACGACGGAGCTCGGCAGGGCCTTCGACGCCGACCTGCCCACCGTCCCCCTCGCCCTCACGATGACCGTCACCTCGAAGATCCCCCCGCTCATTCCCCACCTCGTCCAGCACGCCGGTGCACGCCTGTCGCTCAAGCAGTCACTCGACCACACGGTCCTCATCGGCGGCGGATGGCCGGCCCGGCTGATGAGGGACGCGCACGGCGCCCCGGCGTTCGACCGCAAGCACCAGCTCATCCCGCAGTCGATCGCCGGCAATGCGCGCGCGGCCGTGAACACCGTTCCCGCACTGGAACGGGTCCCCGCCGTACGCAGCTGGGTCGGCGCGACCACGGTGGCACCCGACCAGCTCCCGCTCGTCGGCGCGGTCAAGGGCGTGCCGGGCGTGTTCGTCGCCACCGGCGGATCGGCGTTCACCCTCGGGCCGAGCTTCGCCCGGGTGCTGACCGGTCTCATCGCCGGGCGCTCACCCGACATCGACCTCGCACCCTACGACCCGGCCCGCTTCACGGAAGGGAGCACCTCATGACTACGGGCGATGCCTGGCGCCGCACCGCGCACGAGCGCGGCGACACTGTGACGATCACTGTCGACGGCGAGCCGGTCCGTGCTTGTACGGGCGAGACGGTAGCCGCGGCCATGCTCACCGCAGGGGCCGCGTTCGAGCGGGACCGCAACCGGGCACCCCGGGCGCCGCTGTGCAACATGGGCACGTGCTTCGAGTGTGCCGCCACCGTCGACGGCCGGCCGTTGACCCGTACCTGCCTCGTCCAGGCGAGCGCGGGCATGATCATCGAAACGTCAGGGAGGCTGTGATGTTCGATCTCGCGATCATCGGCGCGGGGCCGGCGGGCATGTCGGCGGCGCTCACCGCAGCCGACCACGGTGTGACGGTCGTCGTCATCGACGAGCAGCAGCGAGCGGGCGGGCAGATCTTCCGTCAGCCGCCCCATGCCTTCACGGGAAGTGTCCTGCACCCCACCGCCGGCTACGGCTGGGCCACCGACCTCATCCGGCGCTTCGAGACGGACCCGCGCCTGACGACGGAGTTCGGCTGGTCGGCGATCGGTGTCCTGCACGACGACGCAACCCCGGGCGCACTGCGCGTGGCGATCAACCACCCGGAACACGGCACTCGCGTGATCGGCGCGCGCCGGTTGCTGATCGCCACCGGCGCCTACGACCTTCCCATCGCCTTCCCCGGCTGGACGCTGCCCGGCGTCATGACCGCCGGCGCCGCCCAGACCCTCGTCAAGGCACAGAAGATCGCACCCGTCGGCGACGTCGTGCTGGCCGGCGCGCACCCGCTGCTGCTGCTCGTGGCCGACCTGCTCGTCCGCGACGGCGTCCCGGTGCGCGAAGTCGCGTTCGCGCAGAGCATCCCGACACCGGCGGACCTGCTCCACGCCCTGGGCGCCGTACCCGGTCATCTGCGGATGCTTGCAGAGACGGGCGCGATCCTGGCGCGACTGGTACGCAACGGCGTCCGGGTTTCGCCCCGGACCATCGTGACGGCCGCCCACGGCACGGAGCACGTTTCCCGGATCGAACTCGCCCGGGTCGACCGGCGGTGGAAGGCGACGGGCGCACCCCGCGAGGTCGCAGCATCGCATCTCGTGCTCGGGTACGGCTTCTCCGCGTCGACGGAACTCGCCCGCCAGATCGGATGCGACCTCGTCTTCGACTCGCCACGGGGCGGCTGGGTGGTCGCACACGACGAACGACTGCAGACGTCCGTCCCCGGGGTGTTCGTCGCCGGCGAGCCCACCGGCGTCGCCGGTGCCGACCAGTCCCGCGCCGAGGGCGCGCTCGCGGGCCTCGGGATCGCCGCCGGCCTCGGACGCGCCGTGCCCCCCGCGGCGTTCGCCGAAGCGGAACGTGGCATCCGCATCGCGACACGATTCTCCACCGTGGTGCAACGCATGTTCGAACCGGTCCGCGAGGCACTCGGCGACCTCGCGACACGGGAAACCACTGTCTGCCGGTGCGAGATGGTCACACGCGGCACCCTCGACGACTTCCTCGCTTCGTCACCGTTCGTCAGCGACATCAACGCCGTCAAGCTCTCCTGCCGCACGGGCATGGGCCCCTGCCAGGGACGCTACTGCGAAGGCAGCATCGGCACGATCCTTGCCTCGGCACGCGAGCAGCCGATCGGCCTCGGCGGACGCTTCTCCGCCCACCTGCCGGTCAAACCCGTGCCCGTCGGAGACCTTCGAGCCCTCGACGCCGCCCCCGAGCAGCCGGCAGCGGACGGACTGGGCAACCCTCGCCGTCCGTGACGCTGTCCCGCAATCCCCGGCGGGCGCGCGACGACAGCTACGGCACCTCGCCGCGTTGTCGGAACATCCGCATACATCCGGTATGCGGACGTCCATCCGCCTTGCGATGCACCGCATCTGACGCCGCGCGCTGATCCACCACGGATTACGGGACAGCCCTTAGAAGGACGGTTCCTCTCCAGCGGGTCGTCCTTCTTGCAGGCAGACGACGCTTCCGGTCGTGGCGGCGTCGTGCAGTGCGACCAGGGTGTGCATGTGTGCGGTGAGCGGAGTGTTCTTGAGGTCGTCCAACTCGAGGAAGGCGTGCAGGTCGTGTTCTGGGCTCAGGCGGATCGGGCCTGTGACGATGCCTCCGTACCAGTAGAAGTCGACCACTGGGCCGGTGCCGCCGACATCGCCCCGGTGGTCGTAGCCGATCAGCGTTGGGGCGGAACGCAGCTCGATGCCGGTTTCCTCGGCAGTTTCCCGCCGTGCCGCGGTCAGCGGGTCTTCGCCGTGGTCCAGCATCCCGCCCGGCAGCCACCAGTTCCCACCGCTCGGCTCGGTGGAGGCGTAGCGCAGCATGAGCATCCGGCGCTGCTGGTCGTGGAGTAAGACGCACGAGGCAATGAGTGCCTGAGGTTGGGTCTTGACCCATTCCGGACGGGGCAGCCAGGGCCTGGCCGGCTCGCTGGGGGCGCCGGGAGTTGCTGTGGTACGGGTGGAGTTCTGGTGTGTCACGGGGCGGTTGCTTCTTCCTAAATCGACGTGGGTATCGATGACGGGCGTTGCGAGTTGCGGTGTCATGGTTCCAGGCAATTGGCTGGCGGTGACGTGGCGACCGACGCTACCGACGGATCCGGGTTGCGTCGGCGATTGCGGTCGCGACCCGCGCGCGGCTATCCGCTCGGCGATGAGGCCCGGGTCCGCGGTCAGGATGACCGCGAGGTCCGCCATCAGGACGTGCGCGTTCCGGCCGAGGAAGAACGGGAGCGCCACGCCGTCGAGCTGCTGGATGACGTTCCAGACGGCGCAGTCCTCGGCGGGCTCGGCTGACCACCGGGCTGCCCCGCTCGCCGACCGGGGCGACTGTCCGCAGCACCGGTACCCTGCGCGGCCTCACCGCCAAAATGCGCGATACCCCCGACCCCATGCCCTACCCTTGCGGCGATCGCCCCGTACGCCGACGGCCGGCCCGCATCGTCGCCAACACCCGCGTCAGGACCGCCTCGACGCCTGTGCGGCATCCTGCACCGGATGGGCGTCGACGTCGCCACCGACCTCGGACTGGATCGAGATCCGGCCCGGCACGCCGCACCCGCGCCCGTGGAGATCGAGACCCACGGCGAACACCGTATCGTGATGTCCTTCGCCGACTCCTTCCTTCACGCACCCGGGACCACCTGCGACGACCCCGGGTGCGTGCGGAAGACGTTCCCCGGATTCCCCGAGGGGTTCGCGGAGTTCCGGGGGCGGCTCAGCGCTCGTAGATGCTGACCTCCCACAGCGCGATGCCGCGGCCCGTGTTCGACCGGCCCTCGCCGCTCAGGCGCACATAGCGCCCTTCGGCGGCGAGGCCGCGCAGCTCGTCCGCGCCCCCGTCCACGGTCGCCGCGGCGTGCACGGTCGTCCAGGACGTACCGTCGTCCGACACCTCGACCCGGTACGACTTCGGGTACGAGGCGTCCCAGTTCAGGCGCACGCCGCCGATGGTGCGGCGCTCACCCAGATCGATGCGCAGCCACTGGGAGTTGGAAGCCTGGCTCTCCCAGCGGGTGGACGCGTCGCCGTCCACCGCCTGCGCGGCCGCTCGGTCCGCCGAGATCTGCCCGGAGGCGGCCACCGGACGGTTCAGTGCCAGGTCGGGCAGCCCGACGTTCAGCACCCGCGACAGGAAGCTGTCCGCCGTACCGCCGGTGAGCTGCTGCGGGATCGCCGCCAGCGCGGCCCGCTGCTCGCGCAGCACGTCCGCGAGACGCGCGACCGTTGCCGTGTCGCCCGCAGCGTCCGCCCGCAACAGCTCCACCGCGGTCCGGCCGGCCTCCCCGTACGCGCCGAGCTTCTTCAGCCACGGTCCCGCCTGCGCGGCGAACGCCGGGTCGCCCATGTCGCGCTCGATCCGGCCGGGAGCGTCCACCAACTCGCCGAAATACTTGTCCAGTTCGGCCAGTGCTTCCGCATCGGCGGGCTTCTCCCACACAGCCGCCACCAGAGCCTTCAGCCGCCCCGCGTCCGCAGTCGACGTCAGCGGCCCGCTCCGCGAGTTCTCCGCGAACACCTTCAGCGCCGCGTATGCCTTCCCGCCCAGCTCGCGCAGCGCCCGGTCCCAGGACGCCTCCGGGTCGTACTCGGCCGTGTTCCAGGTGAAGTCCGCTGCCGTGAACAGGGCGATCAGGGACGGCGCGTGCTGGTTCATCTGGTTCGTGGTGATGCCCTCGACCGTGCCGGTCAGCGCCGGGTCGCGGTCGGTCAGCGGGCCCAGGTGGAGTCGGTTGGGCGCGTAGTCGTTCACGGGGTAGTTGTCGAAGATCAGCATGTTGCGGTTGCCGTACGCCGCCTTCGCCGCGGTCGCCTGCGCGTTGGTGATCTGCGGGGAGACCACCTCCGGGCCGGTCCAGTAGATCGAGGTGTCCTTCTCCACCAGCTCGTTGTAGCGCTTCTTGTACGAGGACGGCGTCGCGTTCCAGTATTCGGTGGGGATGGTGATCAGCCGACTGCCCGGGTGGGACCTGATGAAGTTTGTGTACACGTGGTTCGTGACGTATGCCTGGGCCGCCGCCTTCGGGTTCGCGTCGCTGCCGAACTTCGCGCGGTCCGCCGCACAACTGATCGGGTTGGAGACGTCGTCCCAGCCGAGCGAGAGATCGCGGACGCCGATGTCGTACAGCTGCTGGAAGCGGGCGAGGACGAGCTTCAGCTCCTCGGGATCCGCGTGGCAGATGCCGTATCCGGGGGCGGTCGGTGCCTCCGGGCCGAGCCGGTAGATGAACCTGATGTGCCGCTTCTTCGCCTCTGCGACGATCGTCCGCAGCTCCTCCAGCCGCGCACCGCTGTAGGGCTCGCGCCACTTCTGCGCCGCGTTGTGAGGATCGCCGATGCGCGGGTGGTAGAGGAACGTGTTCTGCTTGTGCGCACCGAGAAAGCGGATCTCGCGCAGTTCGTCCTCGTACGACCACTTCGCGCCGTAGAAGGACTCCTGGCCCCCGCGGGTCGCGAAGTCCGGCCAGTCGCGGACGGTGGCGGAGACGACCTTGCGGCCCGTGAACAGCTGCAGGAAGGTTTCGGCGGCGTAGTACGTGCCGGTGTCGTCCACGCCGTCCAGGACGGTGCGGTGCCGGGAGACGGAGACGGCATACCCACCCGGCTTCAGGCCCTCGACGGTGGGCGACGCGGGACGCGTGTCGACGTACACCGGGTACGCACCCGGGCGGACCGCCGATGCCTGGGTGACCTCGCGCACGCCGGCCGCCCGCAGCGCTCCGGCCACGGTCGCCACGGCCTGCGGATCGCTCTCCCCGTCGCGCACCACCACGGCGCGTCGCGGTACCGGGAACTCCTTGCCGTACGAAATCTCATGCGGGACGGGTGAGACGGCCGGTGTTCGGTCACCGCCCCTGCCTGCTGCTTGCGCCGCCTCGGCCGCACCGGCCGACGGCGCCGCAAGCAGCCCCGCGACCAGCCCGGCCACCGCCGCGCCCAGCGCCGCCGCACGCACCGGACGTCTCCTCGTAACACTGTCGCACCCGTACAAGATGCCCCTCCTCATGAACCGTGGAAGATCGCTCCCGACATGCTCAACTCCCGTACGGACCATGGCAATGGACTCGGCTCCTCCTTCACATGGACGCAATGACGCCGCAGCGCGATGGCACAAGCAGCTCACCGATGACAGGGACTCCTGACACAGCCTGAGTGGGCGTTAAGTCCGATCTTCCTCGGTTCGTGATCGCTCGATCGTGGTACTGATCGCCATCCTGGCCGTCTGGTGGGCATGTCCATGTCGACATGCGGGGCGTGAAGAGAGAGCCGTACCTCAGCGACTCATCGGACGAGCAGTGGGCGTTGATCGAGCCGGTGATCACGGCCTGGAAACAGGACAGGGTGGCGCGGTCGGCGACCGGAGATCCCGGGTCCTGCGACCTCCGGGAGGTCGTGAACGCGATCTTCTATCAGAACCGGACGGGCTGTCAGAACTCCTAACGAAATGATCTCGAGGTGGTTGGATCACTCCGGAACCGTTGATCCGGGGGTGCGGGTGGCTCGGCCGAAGCTGTGGGAAGTAGACGACGAGCTGTGGGCGGTGATCGCGCCGCTGTTGCCCAAGATTCAGCGTCGAGTCCTGCATCCGGGACGCAAGCGGCATCCAGACCGGCTGGTGTTCCAGGGCATCCTGTTCGTACTGCACGCCGGGATCGCCTGGGAACATCTGCCGCAGGAACTCGGCTTCGGCTCGGGCATGACCTGCTGGCGCCGCCTGGCCGAGTGGACAGGGGCCGGGGTGTGACCTCGGCTGCACGAGGTTCTCCTTGCCAAGCTCCGCAGCGCGAACGCCCTGGACTTCTCTCGGACGGCGGTCGACGGCTCCCACGTTCGTGCGCTAAAAGGGGGCCCAAGACCGGACGAAGCCCCGTTGACCGGGGCAGGACGGGCAGCAAGCATCATCTGATCACCGACGCCACCGGCATCCCGCTTGCCGCCACCTTGACCGGTGGCAACCGCAACGACGTGACCCAGCTGATCCCGCTGTTGCAAGCGGTTCCTTCGGTGCGGGGCAAGCGCGGCAGGCCCCGTCGCCGCCCGGACGCGGTGCTCGGCGACCGCGGCTACGACCACGACAAATACCGCAGCCTGGTCTGGGATCTCGGCGTGGAGCCAATAATCGCCCGCCGGGGCACCGCGCACAGCTCCGGTCTGGGAGCTCAACGGTGGGTTGTCGAGCGCGCGTTCGCCCACCTGCATTGGTTTCGCCGGCTTCGGATTCGCTGCGATGACATCCACGAGGCTTTCCTCATCCTCGGCTGCACTCTGATCTGTTGGCGGCGGCTGAAATCGCTGCGGTAGCAGTTGCCAGTGACGGTTGGGATCAGCGGCGCTCCAGTCCCGTGCGGTCGTTTCGGAGCGGGCTGGAGGCCAGACCTGCAAGCCCCACACCGACGAGCATGACGGCGCAGACGACAAGGATGACAGTGGCGCCCTCAAGGTCGACAAGCGCGCCGAGCACGTTGTTCATGAGCAACAGGGCCAAGCTCTGCACGAGTACGAGCACCGCTTGGATGCGCGACAAGTGGGTGTCGGGCGATGACGCGAGAACCAGCGGCGCGATGTGCGCGGAGAAGGTCCCGTTACCGACGCCGATGATCAAGCCGGCGGCTATGGCTCCTGTCGTGCTGGGGGAGAGCCCGAGCGCGAGGACGCCCACGCCCGCCAGGACCAGCGCGCTCGCCGCCATCAGACCGGGCCGCCCCAGCGGCCCGCGTTTCACGACCACCAGGGTGACCGCCACCATGTCCACACCCTGCGCTCCGAACACCAGCCCGGCGGCTCCCGCGCTCCACTCCTCCTCTCGTGCGAGCAAGGGGAGCAGCAGGGACAGCACGGGCAGCAGGAATCCAGCCGCTGCTCCAGTGAGCCACAGACCTGGGCGCAGCACCGGATGGGAGAAGGCCACCTTCACCCCGCTCATGGCCTCCTTGAGGAGACCGGCCGTCCTTGGGGCCGGAGGCACTTCGTGCTGTGGGCGGATGACGGTCAGGACAACGAGGGTGAAGGCGAAGGTGACCGCGTTGACGACAGCCGCGCCCGCGAACCCGGCCAGGCCGACCAGCACGCCGGCCAGCGGACCGCCTCCCATGTTGATCACCTGGCCGCCGACCTGCCGCAGGGACAACGCACGAGGCAGCTGCGCTTTGGCCACCAGTCGACGGGGCATGGACCCGGAGGCCGGCAGATAGAACGCGTCGACGACGCCGACCGCAACGCCTGTTGCTATGAGCAACAAGGGCGGGGCTCCGAGGGAGTAGGCGGCGGCCGCAAGAATGAGCGAGAAGATCAGCATTGCCGCATCGCGGTGATCAGCACACGGCGGCGCTGATGCGGTCGCTGACCGCTCCCCCGACGAGGAGAAGCAGAACGCGGGGCAGGTTGATCGCGCTCAGTGTCAGCCCAGCGATGCTCCCGCCGTACTCGCTGGCTGCCCAGCCGAGAGCGAAGTAGAAGATCGCGTTGCCGACGAGTGACACCAGGATGCCGACGAGCCACAGCACGTAGGTCCGAGGCAGCCGATCCTGGCCCTGCCTCTCGTCACACATCTCCGGAACTGGGATGCCACCGGCTTCCACAGCCCCCTCGGCAGCCTCATCGCTGGCCGACACTGGGCACCCCCCGATTGATCCGGCTGATGACGGTGATCACGGGGCGACAGTGCCACACGGCACTGACATTGGGCCCGCTCGTCGTGGTGCCCGCTTCGGGGTGAACTGCCGCAGGCCGCTGGAGCTTTACTCGCTCTGGTCAAGAATCAGGTCTATTTTTTTAGGAGTTCTCAGCGCGACTGATGCGGACAGGGCGGCGGTGCGGGTGTTCCAGGACGGGAAGCTCGTCAAGGAGACGGACTACCCCTCGTTGAGCGGGTTGCCGGTCGGTGCCGGCCCTGCGGCGTACCGGATCACCATGGACACGTCGCGCCCGGCGTGGTTCCCGCTGTCCACCAAGACCAGCACCGTGTGGACGTTCAAGTCTGCCCGGCCGTCGAGCGGTATGGAGAACCTGGCGCTGCTGTGGCCGAAGTATGGTCTGGACCTGGGTGCGGAGAACACCACCCAGGGTGGCAGCGCCTATGACTTCGACTCGGCGTTCGCTTTGCAGGCCGGCGTTACCGCGGACATCGCCGACGTTGAGGTGGAGGTGTCCACTGACGACGGTGCCACCTGGAGCCCCGCGATGGTGAAGACCAAGAGCGACGGCCACTACACAGTCTTTGTCCGCCTTCGCCGACACCGCAGAAACTCTCCTGGCTCCAGGCACACTGCAACCCGCCACCGCAGTGAAACAACGAAGACTTCGTTGTGGGATTCGTTTCGCTGAATGGAATCCGCTGTTTGCCCACTTAAAGTAACCCACCGGGTTACGCCCTTCAATTGCCCCCGGTTGGCGTAACCCGGTCGCCTATCTGCCTGAAACAGGCCGATCGCGGATCGGTCTTGGATCACACGCGCCCGTGCGGTGGGGAATGCGTAGAAGGAACGATGGCCATGAATGCGAACTTCTCTGTGCTGGTCCGGCGGTCGCGCACGTGCCTGGCCGCTGTCGCCGTTGCCGGAGCTCTGGGACTGCTCAGCGCGTGCGGCGGATCGTCACACCCTAAACCGGGGGGCTCACTGAGTCCCGGCACTGGCCAGACCTTGCCTGGAACGCCCGGTACCTCCGGAACGGGCGGTACGGTCAGCCCACCACCCATCACGCCCTCGACCTCACCGACCGGCCAATCGTCCGCTCCGGCGGCCGCCAACGCGGTGACGATCAAGAACTTTGCGTTCTCCCCGGCCAAACTGAAGGTCAAGGCGGGCACGAAGGTGACCTGGACCAACACCGACCCCGACACTCACACCGTCACCAGCAAACAAGGATCGGGCGGGCCGCTGAAGTCGCCAGGCCTGGCCACCAACGACACCTACAGCTACACCTTCACCAAACCCGGCACCTACGCCTATTACTGCACCATCCACCCGTTCATGACCGCCACGGTGGAGGTGACCCCATGACCGAACCCACACGAGAATCCGACGGCGACGGCGAGCACGGTATGAGCCGCCGTCAGCTCATGCGGCACTCCGCCTGGTTCGGTGGCGCCGTCATCCTGACAGTCACCGGGGGTGAGGTGATCAGTCATGTCGCCGGTTCGTCGGACCCCACCCCAGCGGGCAGCGCAGACCTGCGGTTCGTGCAGGTCTCCGACAGCCACATCGGCTTCCATGGCCCACCCAACATAGATGTCGCCGGAACGTTCAGCGCAGCGCTCACCCAGGTCAACTTCCTCGGGTTCCGGCCAAATTTCGTCATGCACAGCGGCGATCTGACGCACCTTTCCACCCCTGCACAGTTCGACCAGGTCAAGCAGATGCTGTCGCAGCTGCGCACGGATCGGATCTTCACCGTGCCAGGTGAGCACGACTCGATCGGAGACAACGGACGCGCTTACCGACAGGCCTTCGCCAAAAACACCCTCGGAGACGGCTGGTACAGCTTCGACACCCATGGTGTGCACTTCATCGCGCTGATCAACACTCTGCACCTTGAGCAACTCGGCCACCTGGGCAGCGATCAGATCGACTTCGTCCGCAAGGACATCGCCGGCGTGTCGTCGGACACCCCTATCGTCGTCTTCAGTCACATCCCGTTGTTCGCGATGTATCCGAAGTGGGGCTGGGGCACCAACGATGCCATGCAGGTGCTGTCGATGCTGCGCCGTTTCTCCTCAGTCACCTGCCTCAACGGGCACGTCCACCAGCTGTTCACCAAGACCGAGGGCAACATCACCTTCCACTCGGCCGCCCCCACCTGCTACCCGTTTCCCAAACCCGGCCACGGCCCAGGCCCCATTCCGCAGGTGCTGCCCGCCGGACGCCTCAAGGATGCACTCGGCATCCGCACCGTCAACTACCAGCAGGGCAGCCACGCACTGGCGGTCAAGGACGAGAAACTCACATGACCCCCCGGAGCCTGCCCGCCCTCGCACTGCGCTTGGTGCTCGCCGCCACGCTCGCGGCAAGCGGATACATCCACGCCCAGCTCTACATCGACGGATACCGCTTCATCCACGTCATCGGCCCGTTGTTCCTGCTGCAGGCCAGCGCAGCCTTCGCAGTTGCCGCACTTCTCCTGTTGGCGGCACCCCTGCTCCTCCGAATCGCCGCCGCCGCTATCGCGTTGGCGCGCTCGCCGGGTTCGCCACATCCCGCACCATCGGGTTGTTCGGGTTCACCGAACGCGGCCTGCAGCCCGCCCCGCAGGCGCTGCTCAGCCTCATCGCCGAGACGCTCACCCTGCTGACTGTCGTGGCCTGGCAGGCGTTCGAGGTCCGGCGACACCGGCGCACCCGGCCGCACCATGACGAGACCAGCCGAGTGCGGCCCGACCTCCGCACCACGAAACCGGACAGATGAACCAGACACTGACGTGCCTCCGCCCGCACAACCCGCTCCGATGACCGTCGTGCATCTGCGAAGGGCCGTACTTCGGCGATGTCCGCCCGCCCTCGTCGTCCCGGCCGGTGCTGTAGGCGGTCCGACGACTCGGACACCTATGGCTCTACGGACCCGGCCTCTCCTTCACCTGGGTCGGCATGTCGCTCTCATCGGCCGTCCGGTCCAACCACTCTCTTTGATCCGCGTACCTGCTGGCGCGCCGGCTGGACCCGGACGGGACGCATCGGAGGTAGTGGCGAGATCGGCCCGCAACGCCTGGAGAACCCCTTGAGAAACCCTCGCTTCGCGACCGCCTCGGTCGCCGCTGATGCCGTGCGTGCCATGGTGCACATCGGTTGCTCCGGCGGCAGAAGGACCACGATCGGCGTGAGCCCGCAGCCCGCACCGGCGGCGGTCGCCTCCGCCCGCACCGATCCTCGCCTTGTCTCCGGGCCGTCGGTCCGCACCACCGGCACTCCCAGCGCCGCGCTCGGTACCACGTGGAGTGCCGTCCATCTCCAGGGCGGCAGGATCGAGAGAGGGGGCGGCTGATCACGTGGATGGTCTCGCTCACCCTGCCAACCACCGACGGCGCTACGGCGTCCTGTGGATGCTCCTGCCCGTGGCAGTCACGGTCGGCCTCTACTGGTACGGCCGGGTACACACCCCCGCCTACGAGACCAGCCTCTTCGGGCAGCACGGCGACGACGCCAGACTGCTCAAAGCCCAACTCGGCTCCGCACTGCTGGGCCTGGCGCTGATTCAGCTACTTCTCGCCCTTTGGATGTACGGCCGTCTGCCCGCACTGCGAACCGCACCGCACCGGGTCAACACGACGCACCGCCTCATCGGTCTGACCGCCTTCCTCCTCTCCCTCCCCATCGCTCGGCACTGCATCACCGCCTACGGCGTCCAGCTGACCGACACCCGCGTGGCGCTGCACTCGCTCACCGGCTGCTTCCTCTACGGAGCCTTCGTCGCCAAGGTCATCGTGGTCCGCCACCGCCACTGGCCCAGCTGGGCACTCCCTCTGGCCGGAGGCACCCTCGTCACCGCGATCGCCCTGATCTGGTACGCCGCCGCCCTCTGGTACCTGAACGACTTCCAGGCACCCGGTCTGTGAGCAGAGCACGAGACGTCGCTCCCGGCAGCCAACGGCGGCCCCGGCCGGACTGACAACACTGCGGTGAGCGACACACTGGCCAGCGACCCCCTGTACTTGAGCGGTGCCTCCCGGTGCACTGGAAGCCGATGCGGGCGAGAGGTATCAGCGGCGGGACAACGCCTACGGTCGGGCTGGTGTTACTGCGGCGAGGCTGGCGAGGGAGATTCCGGTGAGGTGGCCAGTGGGCTGGCGGCAGGGTCTTGTCCATGCGCTGATGAGCTGCGGTCGTTCCTGACCAGGGCATACACCAGTGCTCCTGTCGCCTGCATGAGGGCGATGCCGGGCAGGTACCAGTGTGCGGTGCCGACGGTGGCAACCCCGGCGAGAGCGGAACCGGCAGCGGCTGCGGAAATTTTCAACCCGGCCCCGATGGTGAACACCTGCGTGCGCCATTGCGGCGGGGAGTGGTCGGCGCGGATGCGGAGGGTCGCGGTCAGCACGAGGCCGTCACACGCTCCGGCCACGGCGAAAAGGGCTGCCGCAACCGGGACCGCAGGAACCAGCGACGCGGCCGCGAGCCCGATGGCGGTACCGAGCAGACCGATGACGGCCAGCTGCTGCGGCTGCACTTTGGGGTGCAGCCGGGTGATCCCGAGCGTCCCCGCCAAGGCGCCCGCAGCCAGGCATCGATCACATGCGCCCATGGCTTGATCACCTGGTTGCCCAGATCCGACCGCGGCGCCGGAGCCGGAGGCTTGGGCGGCCCGTCGCTCTCCAGGTACTTCTTGACCGTGCGCCAGTTCAGGCCGGTCTCCCGGGCGATCTGCGAGATGCTCGCGCCCACCTCATGCAGAGACCGGAAGCGCCGCAACTCCAGACGACTGTCCGCAAGGGCGTGTTCGAACTCGAGGCCGGAGTCGATCCGCTGCCCGAAGGGCGTATCCGGCGCCCTGACGGCGGGCGGATGCGGGTCGAGGCGATCGACCCTGAGCTGGTTCCGGCGCTGATGGCGCTGGTCGAACCGGACGAGCGCGGTGATCCGATGTCGCCGCTGTGCTGGACGACGAAGTCGCTTCGGAGCACTAGGTCCGGGTGGTCGAACTCGGGCCAGGCACGGTGACCGTGCGGTGACGCCCGCCTTGTCGGCGTACGGACTTTTCTCCCCAGTTGCGTACGGAGGAACGTCCCCAGCTCTGGCCACGGGCAGCGGCAGCACGGCAGAGGATCTCGGTTGAGATTGATGCCCCAACCAGGGACACTCGCGCGATGAGTCACAGCACATCGTCTGAACCGATCGAGCGAGGGTGGGACGAGCCCTGGTATCGGGTCCGCATGGAGGACTTCGAGGCGTCGTTCTTGCCCAGCGACGGCGAGGACTTGGACGAGGTCTGCAACGTCGATGTCTTCGTGACTCTGAAGGATGGATCTCGTTGGACCGCGACCGCGTTCACCGTCGCGGAAGTCGAGCGCCTGATGAAACTCTGGGCAGGAACCGACGAGGCCCTCGGGGGCCGGTACTTCTGGGTCTCGGACGGCCTGATCGTCAGGGATCCCGGCATCGACAACATGACCGACGTGATCGCCGGACTGATCGAGAACGGCGAGTTCTCCGAGATCTTTCAGCGGGTGATCAACAACTGATCAAGCGCTTGGTCACCGGAAGCAACGTGGGTCGTCAGGCTACGTCGTTGTCCCGCTCGATCGCCTTGAGGCGGTTCTTGAGCCGGTAGCTGGGGCCGTTGATGGAGATCACTTCGCAGTGGTGGAGGAGGCGGTCGAGGATGGCGGTGGCGAGGACCTCGTCGCCGAAGACCTGGCCCCACTCGCTGAAGGTCTTGTTCGAGGTCAGGATGATCGAGCCCTTCTCGTAACGCTTGGAGATGACCTGGAAGACCAGGTTCGCCTCCGCGCGTTCGAGCGGCTGGTAGCCGACTTCGTCGACCACGAGGACGCTGGGACGCAGGTAGGTGCCGAGCTTGTTCGTCAGTCGGCCAGCGGCCTCGGCTGCCTTGAGGTTGCGGACCATGTCGTCGAGGCTGGTGAAGTAGACCGAGTAGCCGGCCCGGCAGGCCGCAACCGCGAGAGCGACGGCGATGTGCGTCTTGCCGACCCCGCCCGTTATCGCCGGTTCGTTCGTGATCTGAGCACGTTTTTGCAGCTCAGAATGGTTCTTCGATCGATGTGACGTGGTCAGCAGGGGCCGATGGTTCGAGCCCGTGGGACGGGAGTGTTTCCGCCGCGGCGGGCGAGTTCGCGTCGCAGGTCGAGGTTCTCGCCGTGGGCTTGCTCGAGCGCGTCCCGCAGGGCCTGCACTTCTTCTCGGTGTTGCTTCTTCAGGCGGGTGATCTGGCCGGTCAGCGCGAGGACGAGGGTGCTCTGCTCGTCCGCCGGAGGTGCCGGTGCGGGAACCGGTCGGGCCTGGGCCCGGAGTCGTTCGATGCGTCCTCGCAGGTCGGGGTGGTTATAGAGGAAGGCGTGAGAGACGCCGGCCTCGCGCTGGACGGCCTGGAAGGTGATCGGCTCACCGCGTTTGACCAGGGCGCGGATCGCCTTCTCTGCCGCGGCGGTCTTGGCCTGGGACTTGGCCTTCGCAGCAGTGGCGAGGGTCTGGGTGCGCTTGGCGCGAGCGTCGTCGGTCATGGCCGGGTCCTTCGGTGACGATCGAGGTCGAGGGCGAGCGGAACGGGGCCGGTGGGGGCGGCGCCGCAGCCGGCGCCCTGGACGGCGCGTCCGGGCTTGGAGCGGAGGGTGTCCAGGAGCTTGGTGAGGGCTGCGTGTTCGGCCCGCCGCTGCAGCAGCCAGACGTTGTCCTCGGGCATCGGGCGGCCGTGCCGCTCCTGGAACGCGGTGATGCTGCGGCTGATCAGCGCCTCGGTCTCGGTCAACTGCCGTTCCAGGGCACTTTGATGAGAGGCGTCGGTGACGAAGACCGAGCAGGTCAGGCAGGCGTTTCCCTTGTCGCAGGTCTGCAGAGGCGGCAGCAGGCACCAGCCGTGGGGCAGGAACCGGTCGGCCCGGTTGAACAGGTGGAGGCTGTCATGGTCGTCACGGGAGAAGGCGACGTGGGTGCCGTCCGCGCGGAGTTTCGCGGTGGCCAGGAACGCCTGCTCGGCATGTTCCTGGCGAGCGGCGACGTAGTGCATCGTCATCGACGGAGTGGCATGCCCGGCATAGCGCATCAACACGTGGACGGGCAGGCCGAGTTCGGCAAGCCGGGTCAGCTTGGTGTGTCGGAAGCGGTGGGTGTGGCTCAGGCTGACGGACGTGCCCCTGCTGTCGGTGATCTTCACGATCTTGCTGAACTCGCGGAGCATCCAGTTGTAGCTGCCCGAGGGATAGGGTTTGCCGCCCTGACGGTTGCCTCTTCGTTGCATGAACAGGTGGCGCGGGGTGACATCGGGGAAGTGATCACGGATCCACTGCTTCTGTTCCTCGATAACCGCGACGACCTCGGCGTCGATGAGGATGTTGTCCGGCGCGATATCGATCTTGCTCTGTGCGTAGTGGAAGCGGGCGATCTGTTCACCCTCGGCAGCGTCGACTGCCCGGTCGGGGACGGGGGAGAGGCATTCGAACCGGCAGGTGCGGATCTCACTGGACCGCCGTCCGGTGAGGATCTGCAACAGGATCATGCGCATGGCCTGCGGGTCGTCGAAGCCGCGGGCAGTCACCTGCTGTCCGTCGCCGCGGGTGACGAGCATCTGCTGGTCGCGGCTGAGTCCGAGCAGGGGCAGGGCGGCGGGGATCTGGGCGAGTGCGTGGCCGTCAACATAGTGCTCGTCGTTGAGTTCACGCCGGCCAGGGATGCGGGAGACCTGCCGGAACCAGCCGGCGGCATGCGCGTCGGTGACTCGCGACCACGGATGCGGCCCGAGGACCTGACGAACCTCGGCAGGATTGGCGGCGACGAACGCGAAGAGTTCAGCGACGGCCCGCAGGTCGTCGTTGACCTGGCGGACAGCCACGGGACGGTGGGCGAACCGCTGCTCGGACTGTCGCAGGAGCCGGTTGGCGGGGTCGGACGCCCAGCGTCGGAAGGCGGCGGCCACCTGAACCGCGTGGGCGGGGTCGCCCAGGACATCGAGCGGGTCGGTGAAGGTCTCGAGCCACCGGTCGAAGCGGACGAAACACCGCATCCTCTCCTGGCTCACCGTCGACCAGCGCAGGGTGCCAGCCTCCAACTGCGTGCCCAGGCACCACTTCACGGCCTCACGCAGCCACGGCTGAGTGATCTTCGAGGGTGAACAGCCGTAGTGGGCCTGGGGTTCGTGCTCCGCCAGCGGGATCCGCGGATCGCAGCGGGGATGCCATTCGTCCAAGGACCACCAGCGGCCCTCCGAGCAGCGGACGAGGAGGGCCAGGCGGGAGAAACGGAAGATCACCCGTAGTCGGGCGACGCTGCCGTGCGGCGGGAGCCGCCCCCAGCGGGTGGCATAGAACCACCGTTGCAGGGCCGCGGCCTTCTCCCAGTCCATGGCCCGCATCGACGTCGGGAAGGGATGATTGTCGCGGATCGCGCGGCGCAGGATGTTCGCGAACTGATTGGTGCCCAGCACCGATGAGCGGGTCCCATCCATCGCCTGCCAGTGCGACATCCAGGCCAGTTCGGCGGCGATCACGTCGGGCAGACCGGTCAGGTCGATGCTCCGGTCGCCGTTCTCGGTGATCTTCTCCCAGTCGGCGATGCCGTCCCTGATCACCGGCCCCTTCCAGGGGCCGGGCAGCTCCCGCCAGAGCCGCCAGATCGGATCCTCGCCGCTGAGAGCGTGCAGGTGGCGCTGTTCACCGGCCATCGTCGACCTGCCAGGCGGAGATGTACGACTTCCAGTTCGCCGCGGCCCGCAGGGCCTCGTCCTCGCGGACCCAGCCATAAAGATCGAGCGTGGTCTGCACGTGTGCGTGACCGAGCCGGCGGGCGACCACCCACTCCGGTGTCCCGGCCAGCAGCAGCGCGGTCGCGTGGCTGTGGCGGAACCAGTGCGGCGTCCAGGAGGCCGGACCGATGCCCTTCTTGCGCAAGGCGGACACCTTGTCCCGCACCGTGCCCTCGCGCAGGGCGGCCAGCAGCGGCGGCCGCTCCAGGTTTACCAGCAACGGCGATCCGGTATCGATCTCGACGCCGACCTCGGCGGCTCGACAAGCGAGTTGGGTGAGGTAGTCGGCGAACAGTCGCTCCAGGTCGCAGCCGACATAGACCCGCCGCGGGCGCATCATCTTCACCCTCGCCCCGTTCGTGTTGTCCTCGCGCGGCACGATCTCGATATAGGGAGTGGCGCCGCGGCCCATCACGAAGTCACAGATCCGCAGGCCAAGGGCCTCGCCCAGGCGCATCCCGGTCTCCGCGAGCAGGGCGAACAGCAGCCGGTCGCGCAGGTTCCCGTTCCAGTCGCCGACCGTGGCGTCCGGCATCGCGCAGCCGTCCAGGATCGCCTGGATCTCGGTCGGCAGCAGCAGCGGCGGGCGCCCGCGATGCCGCTGGCGCCGGACCCTGACCAGCGAGGACGGAGCGGGCACGGTGCGGGCGTCCAGGTGCGCGAGCAGCCCCCGGGCCGGGGCCCGGCGCGGTGTCCCGCGCATGAGCCGGCCCGCGACCGGCACCGAGAAGACCGCCTCCTGCCAGCGGTAGAAGGAGATCAACGCGGCCAGTCTCGCCTCCAACGTCCCGGCCTCCGGGGCCTGTTCGGGCTCGATCAGGGCGTGCTCGACGGTGCGGCCGTTGCGCAGCCAGGACAGGAACCCGGCGACCGCCGGGACCCCGACGTCGCTCCACCTTCCGGTCTCGTCGCGCTGTTCGAGGAACGTCCACCACTGGGCCAGCGAGGTCGCATAGCCGCGGACCGTGTTCGGTGACCACAGCTGCCGATGGGCCTCCAGCCAGTCCTCGACCGGTGCGACGGTCCGGTACCTCTCGTCGATCACGGTCCACGTCCGCTGCCCGTTCGCGGGCCGGACCGCCAAACTGTGTGCCACTGATGTCGTTCCGTCTCGTTGAAGAACTCCCGTTGATAGCAATGCATCAACGACACAGAACGCTCACAGTGACGCTCGTCGCAGACAGAGAAGAGAGGGGCTCACGCCCCGCTGATAACGGGCGGCCCGAGCAGAGCGGCGTTTGCCTTGTCCTCGACGAACGAGAGGGTGGCCAGGTCCTTGACCTTGCGCGGTTCGAGCTCGGGCTGGAAGGAGAAGTCGTACTCATCGAGCGTCTTATGGTGCGGCAGCCGGGAAAGCCGCAGGCCCTGGCGGAAGCGGCGGTCGTCACGGACGGCCAGTTCCTCGGAAAGCACCAGGTCGAGGAAGTCGAGATAGCCCATCTTGCCCTCGTCGGCCCGCCGGGTGTACTCGTTGATCGTTTCGGCCAGGTGGGGCAGGCCGAGCTTGCCGGCCGTATTGCGGATGCGGGTGGAGACCAGCTCGCTCAAGACGTTTCCCTCGTGCTCGGACGGGTGGTGAAGGGACGGGTGCCGGTCAGCTCGTCATAGACCGACAGCGGACGGCGGCCGACCTCGATGCTGGTGGCCGCGGCCCGGTTCAGCAGGGCCTGCAGAGGTCCGGCCTCCTCGCCCAGGGGACGCTCACGACGGGGACGGGGCACAACATCGCCGGTGGTGGTGCGGCGTCCCTTGCCTGTGGGCAGACCGTCCCAGTGGGCCTCTTCGACGACGCGGGCCCCGCGGCCGATCGCCCGCGGGTGGGTGGCCAGCAGCGTCTTGCCGCTGGCGTTCGCGATGGTGGAATGCAGCATGACCTGCGATTTCGTGGCCCGGATCTCCACCAGCTGACGCGGTCGGACCTTGCGGGCGGGCACGGAATAGAGGTTGCCGCCGAAGGCGACCAGGCAGTCCTTGCCGACTGGCCGCAGGTGCCGTTCGGCCACCAGATACGGAGTCTCCGGCAGCGGTTTGAGGGCCATGTGATCGCGGACCGCCCGCTCTCCGATGATCTGCTGGTGAGTCCTGTGGGCCTGAGCCCGTCGCTGCGGCACCCAGGAAGTGAAGGCGGCGTCCATCTCCTCGACGGAGGAGAACGACCGTCCGGACAGGACGTGGTCGCGGACGATGAGGACCTGCCGTTCGACGCGGCCCTTGCCGGTGGGCCGGTAAGCGGCCAGGACATCGATGTCGAAGTCGTAGTGGCCGGCGAACCCGACCGCTTCCGGATGCAGCGGGACCGCCTCGCCCGGAGCGACGTGGCGTCGAACGACGGTCTTCGTGCGGTCGTAGACGATCGTCATCGGGACGCCGCCGAAGTGGGCGAAGGCCCGGCGGTGGCAGTCGAAGAACGTCTGGAGGTCCTGGCTGGTGGTGAAGCAGCAGAACGGGTCGCGTGAGTACGACAACGTCATGTGGAAGGAGTAGACCTTTCCGATACCCATGTGGGCGAGGATCTTTCCCTCGTCGCCCCAGTCCACTTGAGCCTGGGCGCCGGGAATGACCTCGAACCGGCGGTGCATGCCGGCGAGTTCCTTCGGCGTGATGCCGAGTTCCTCGGCGATCCGGGGCCGGGCTTCCTGAACGTAGAGCTTGACGCGCTGGTAGTTGCCGGTGAACCCGTACTCCGCGGCCAGCCGCCCGTGGATCACCGCGGCCTTCATCAGGATCTCCGCCCGCAGCATCGAGTCGACCAGCGGCGCGAACTCGTCGATCACCCTCGCCTTCGACCGCCCGTTCGGCGACCGCCGCGGCGGGGTCGCCGGACCCGGTGCCGACAGATACTTGCGGACCGTCTTCCGGTCCAGCCCGGTCTCCCGGGCCACCTCCGACAGGCTGATCGCCCCGGACTCCAACAGACTCCGGAAGCGCCGCAATTCCAACCATCGATGCGGATCCAGGACCACCGCCGACCGCCTTCCGCCGCCTCTCACCGACCAAGCAGCAGAGTGCCGAGCAGCAGGTCTCAACGCATCAACAACTGTCCCTTTTCATCCGTACGCGGGTGGGGACGTTCACTTGTACGCCGACACCCATGGCCACCTCGAACGCCTCCCGCCACCGCGCGGGATCTATGCTGTGGCCCGCGGCCACCGTCTCTTCGTCAGTCCACACAACTCACGATGATCAACGGTGGCCGCACCCCTGCGGTGCTGCCTGTCAGTCCCGGACGAGACAGAACGGGTGTCCTGCCGGATCCGCGAAGATGCGCCAGCTCCGCCCGCCGTCCCCCTCATCAAGCGGCGTGGCGCCCAGCTTGAGGACGTCTTCCTGAGCTTGGCCCAGGTCCTTGACTCCCAGGTCGAGGTGGAACTGCTGGGGCCGAGCGGAGTCCGGCCACCGTGGTGGCTGATGGTCTTCCACCCGCTGGAAGGCCAGCACGAACCCACCGTCGGTGTGGAGCGTCGCCCAGCCGTCGCCGAGCGACCACCGCGGATCCGGCTGGTTCACCACACCGCCGAGAAGCGACTGGTAGAACCGGGACAGCTCATCGACATCGGCACAGTCCAACACCACACACTGCAGCTTGGCGATCATGAAGGGCAGCGTAGAGCAGCACCGCGCACCAGCCTCAAACGAGCCTGATCACGATCTACAGCTGGAGGTGTGCCACGAACACTGAGAGTGAGGTTGATGTAGGCAGAGACCCTGCTTGATGTGGTGCTGTGCGGAAGATGAAGGTCTTGTGGCCCTTCGGTGTCGCCCTGCGGTGGGAGGCGTCAAACCGCCCCGAGCTGCGTTGGCTGAAGACCGTCGTGGTGAGCGTCCGGGGAAAAGGCGCCGGTCAGGCGTCAGGTGGGGACCGGGAAGGCGAACGCGAGTGAACCGCTGATGATGTGTCGTAAGTAGTAGGTGACATCGAAACCGGGGTGACTTCAGGATCCCGGGACAAGCCTGGCGGGTGACCGCTTATTGGCCAGGCGGTGTCCGGCATGAAGGCGGCGCGAGCCCGGTCTGCGGCTTCCGCATGGAACGTGGGAAGGCGTGTCGCGATACTGCCCTGGCTCAGCGGCCGGGGCGACAGGGAGAGCCCGGTGCGGAAGCCCTCCGGCCGGGTGCTGAGTACCGTCGCGCGGCGCGCCGGCGGACCGGCTCGTAGTAGTGGGGAAGCCCCGGTAATCGGGGTGGAGCGAAGGGGCCGGGTCGTTCGTGACTGGTTTGTTTGGTCAACCGGAAGTTCTCCGGGAGGAGCGGGATGGACGAGTTGAAAGCATCGGCCAAGCCGTTCGGCATCTCCAAGCAGGAGGTGTGGGACGCCTGGGTGAAGGTGAGAGGGAACGAGGGCTCGTCCGGAGTGGACGGGGTGTCGATCGAGACGTTCGAGAAGGACCTGAAGAACAACTTGTACAAGGTCTGGAACCGGATGTCCTCTGGCACGTACTTCCCGCCGGACGTCAAAGCGGTGCCGATTCCCAAGAGCGGGGGGGGCACCAGGGTGTTGGCGGTGCCCACCGTCGCTGACAGGGTCGCGCAGACGGTGGTGGCCGGTCACCTGTCGGAGCGGGTGGAGCAGATCTTCCACCCGGACTCCTTCGGGTATCGGCCGGGCAAGTCGGCTCTGGACGCCGTCGCGTCCTGCCGGGAGCGGTGCTGGCGGTTCGACTGGGTGGTCGAGTTCGACATCCGGAAGTTCTTCGACACCGTCCCGTGGGACAAGGTGGTGGCCGCGGTCGAGGCGCACACCGACGCCCGTTGGGTGGTGCTGTACGTCAAGCGGTAGCTGGCCGCGGGGCTGCGCCTGCCCGACGGGTCCACGACGGAAAGGGTGGAGGGCACGCCGCAGGGTTCTGCGGTGTCGCCCGTCTTGGCGAACCTGTTTCTGCACTACGCGTTCGATGCGTGGATGGTCCGGGAGTACCCGGGCTGCCCGTTCGAGCGTTACGCCGACGATGCGGTGGTGCACTGCCGTACCTTGGCGGAAGCGGAACGGGTCCTGGCCGCGCTGCGGTCCAGGATGGCCGAGGTCGGTCTGGAACTGCATCCGGACAAGACCCGGATCGTGTACTGCAAGGACGACAACCGTCGGGGCCGGTTTCCGGTCACCGAGTTCACGTTCCTGGGGTTCACGTTCCGGCCGCGAGGTGCCAAGGACAGACACGGGGTGATGTTCACCGCGTTCCTGCCCGCCATCAGTCACCAAGCCCTGAAGAGGCTGAGCAGGACGGTGCGGTCCTGGAGACTGCACCGGCGCACCGCGCAGGAGTCATCTGACCTGGCACGGATGGTCAATCCGGTGGTCAGGGGATGGATGAACTACTACGGGCGTTTCTACCGCTCAGCGCTGTATCCGCTGCTCGACCGCATCAACACCTACTTGCTGCGGTGGATCCAGAAGAAGTACCGGGTCGGGATGAAACAGGCCCTGCGGCGGCTGGCCCGTGGCCACACGCGGCGCCCGAAGTACTTCGCTCACTGGACCTGGGCGGCCCCGGCAGGGGCGAGGCCCAGAACGACAAGAGCCGTATGACGGGAGACTGTCACGTACGGTTCCGTGGGAGCCCGGGGGTGAGATTCCCCCGGGCGACCCGACTACTAGGCACCGCGCGAGGACGGGGCGGAACGGTCCGCCACGCCTGGAAGTGGTGGCGTGGCCGTCGCCGCTAATGTGACGCCCAGCCACCTGCGGTAACCGTGCATACCATAGCAAAGCGAGTCGCGGGTGGGCAGAGGAGCCCTCTGCCCACCCGCGAACTCCGCCCACAAACCAGGGAGAGCATCACATGTCCACATGGCAGATAACAGCCTTCCTCCTTGCTCACTCCTCAGGGGTCCAAAGCCTCAACCATATCGAGGAGTTCTCTGGCACAGCAGAGGAGGCGCAAGAGCGTCTGCTCCAGCAGACGACGACCTATACCAATGACGTTTCCAAAGAAGTACGCAGGCGGGTCTTTGCCCATCAGCACAAGACGGCATACCGCGTTGAGGTCGAAGGAAAATGGTCCACGGAGGAGTACATCTTGGAGCTCTCCGAGCTCGTATTCGACTCTCAACTGCAATGACGCCCAAACTGCGGTTCTGGCTCAAGTTGTGTGATCCGTGCACTGTGAGTGACGACTGAACTCCCTGCGGCGCCTCGGGAAGTTGCCTCAAAACGAGCAGTGGCAGGGCACATGAGCCTGGAAAACGGCGTTGACCGGTGAGAACTACGGAGACATGGTTCTGCAGGTCAGCCCACTCTTCGCCGGGACTTTCCAGGTCAGCGCCCCGCCTCTTTCAATCGAGGTCCGGCCAGCAGTGCGGATTGAGCTACCCGTCGTCGCGAGGGGCACCGCTCAGAGTCGCGGGCACCTCGTACCCTCCAAAGCCTTACGGGCGGCGAGATAGCCTGCGATTTTGAACGCTAGTTCGTGAGAGCCGAACGTATCGGCGCGGGCACGCCGCAGCACCACCCGAGCGGCAATCACGACTCCGTGCTCGGGCGAGCTCAGCTGCTCCTCGATCCCCACGGCGACAGCCGCGAAGAAGCGTGGCAAGTCCTCGGGGGGTTCGTACTCCACCGTCAGCTCTCGGGCTACCTCGAAGGCGAAGCCTCCGACTGCGGGCTCGAAATCCACCTCTATCTGCGCGAAATGTGGCGCGCAGTTCTGCCTCTGATGCAGCACGCGCACGCCACGAATCGGATACGGCGGAAACCGGGGCAGCGCTGACGTCATGTCAGAATGCTACCGCCTGGCCGGTACCCCGCCTCCGCCGTCGACCTTGGTGACAGGAAACCTGCCTCGGTGACAACTGTTGCGATCAGGTCGGTCTCCCCGGACCGCTCGGATTCGGGATCGTAGTAGTCCTCGCGGTGCAGCAGGATGATCGAATCGGCGTCCTGCTCCAGGGCGCCAAAGTCCCGCCCATCAGCCGCAGCACACAGCGGGCCCGCCCTTCCGGGCGGGCCCGCTGTGCCAGAACAGCTGACGATCAGTTCTTGCCCACCGGGTTCAGCACGATCTCCCCGGAGTCGTTCGCCGGGTTACCCTCGTTCGGCATCGTGTACGCGAAGAACGCCCGGCCGGTGGCGTTCTTGATCACCTCGTCGACGCGGAGGCCGAAGGTGAAGGTGCGGGAGGCATCTTCCAGGATCGGCGTGTCGAGGAAGCAGAGGTAATCGCCCTCGGCGCCCTCCCAGCCCGGGCGGCAGTCCTCAGGGACCGCGGTGACCGTGGTACCCGGGGGGAGGTCGACCCAGAAGGGGATCGGTTCGCCGCCGGAGCGGAGCACGGCCACCCAGGCGGGGCCGTGGTTGGCGAAGCCGATGTCCACCGGCACCGTGCTGCCCTTGCGGGCCCGTAGCCGCTCACCGGTCAGATCGAGGTCGAAGGTGTTCGCGGTCGGGAAGTCCATCTCCGCGTAGCGGGTGTAATCGGCCGGGTCCGCGTCCGGCACGCGGGCCAGCTCCAGCGCCGGCCCGTCGCCCGCCTGGTAGTCACCTTCGGTCAGCAGCTCCCGCGCCTGCTCGGCGGGCATCGCGCTGAAGCTGTAGGACATCGTGTCGTAGAGCGCGAAACCGGCCGTCTCGATCGGGAAGGGCGCGCTCAGCCCGTATGCCGCCCCACCGGTGAACTCGCTGTCGAAGATGCAGAGCGCCGTGGAGCGTCCGAGCACCTCGTCGGGGTCACGCGGGTCATACCAGCAGTTGCTGAAGGTGCTGGGGAAGGACAGGCCCCGGCTGCCGGAGATCCGCAGCACGACGCCGTCGCCGCCCAGCCCGCCGACGTTGCGGAAGCCCAGCGGCGCCTGGAAGGTGTCACCGGCCTGGAAGCCCTCGGGCTCGGTCAGCTGCTTCATCAGCAGCTCCGGGCCGCCCACCAGCACGTCCACCGTGTGTCCTGTGAAGGCCAGGCCCTCGCCCGCGGCCGTGATCTGGATGGTGCCGAAGTCGCCCGCGGCGCTCTCGTCGGTCACATCAAGGCGGATGCCGCCGAGGTCGTTGTAGTCCTGGCCCGCGTAGATCTCGTAGTTGCTGCAGGTGGCGACGAGCCCGTCGACGGAGCACCCCTGCCACCCGCCGAGCTGGGAGAAGTCCACTGCAGCAACGCCGGCCAGGGAGCTCGCGTCCACGGTGACCGTGTACTCGCCGGTGTGGATCGGCCAGATGACGCCGTCCTCGTCCGGTACCGGCTCGCCGGGCGCCCGGAGTCCCAGCTCGATCTGCGGCTCACCCGGCTCACCGGCCTCCGGGTGCAGCGAGAGGTTCACGCTGTCGGGGCCAGTGATCGAGACCGGCAGCGGTTCCTCCTGGGCATGGGCAGGACTGGCCAGCGCCGTGCCGACCATTGCGGCCAGCACAAAAGCGGAGATGGTACGCCGCACGACGGCGAGAGAAGTCATGAGACCTTCCGTAATTCGGACATCATGCACACCGGATCGGTGACGCGTACTCATGACTCACGAACTTCCCGGAAGGTTGCCCTGAAATGCGACGGGTCCACCCCGGCATGGGGTGGACCCGCCCATCGCAATCGGCGGCGTTGTCACGCGGTTGAGGGCGTGAGTGCCTGACGGCGTATCGGGCGTGGTGGGGCCGGGTTCCGGCTTTCGTGCTCAGGCCGTGGTGGGCCGGCCGGCGGCGCCGGTGATCTGGTCCCAGATGGCGAAGCGGATGGCCGGGCGAGTTCGATGTCGCTGAGCTGCGGGGTCTGGGTCATCAGGCCACCTCCCCGGCAAGCTCCTGGGTCCGGTGGCGGAGGCAGACGCGGCGGGTCGGCAGAGCCTCACGGGTGCACGGCATGACTCCGTCCCGGCCCGAGCAGATCGGCTGCTCGGCCGCTGTCGCCGCTGTCGGGCGCGTGGGGGCGTCGGCTTGCCCCAGGAGAGCGCTGCGCAAACGTTTTGCCCGGCGTGCGCCGCGGGGCCACCTCTCGGAGGGATTCGACTGAGGATGCCGACAAATCGGATGGTCCCGGACGTCGGGATGCCAGTCGAGCACGGCTACCAAGCGCCCTTGACCAGGGCCACGGAAGCAGCCAGACCCCGCCCGGTACCAACGAGGTGCGCCTGCCCACGTACCGCAACACCGAGGACGACGACGTCCAGGCCACGGAGTACCAGGTGTGGGCCCGGGCCCTGCACGGCCTCGGGAGGCACGCCTCGATCGCGCCGCCGTCGTACAAGGGGCACCGGTAGCCGGTGGGGGTCATCTCCCACTGCCGGCTGTACTTCCGCTTCCCGCTCAGCTTCCGCGAGGTCGAGGAGCTGATGCTCGAGCGCGGCGTGATCGTCTCCCACGAGACCGTCCGACGCTGGTGCGCGAAGTTCGGGCAGGCCTACGCCAACGGCCCGCGCCGGAAGCGGCCCCGGCACGGGGACAAATGACACCTGGACGAGGTCTTCATCAAGATCAACGGCGAGCTGAAGTGCCTGTGGCGGGCCGTCGACGCCGACGGCAACGTGCTCGACATCCTTCTCCAGAATCGGCGGGACAAGGCCGCGGCCGGCGCTTCTTCCGCCGCCTGCTGAAGACGACCTGCCCGGTGCCGCGGGTGGTGGTCACCGACAAGCTCCGTTCCTACGGGGCGGCCCACCGCGAGGTCATGCCCTCCGTGGAACACCGCTCCCACAAGGGCCTCAACAGCCCACCCGGCAGCGAGAACGCGCCATGAAAGGCTTCCGCTCCGTCGGCGCAGCCCAGCAGTTCCTGGCCGCGTTCAGCGGCATCTCACCCCACTTCCGACCACGCGCCACCGGATGACCGCCGCCAACTACCGCACCGAGATGACCACCCGCTTCGCCATCTGGGACCAGGTCACCGGCGTCGCCGGCCGGCCTGCCTGCCGCGGCCTGAGCACCGAGCCCAAACCCGGCCCCACCACACCCGACACACCGTCAGGCATTCACACCCTCAACGACGTGACAGGGCCCTCTCGACTCGTACAAGTCGTAGTACGAGTCTTGATGGATTCCACTGATTGCCGTGAGTCGTGCGGGCGGCGGGGAGCCGTCCCCGTTCTATCGGCGACTGCGTACGAGCAGATGGAGGAAGTACGGCGTGCCGATCACGGCGGTCATGAGGCCGGTGCCGAGCTGGGCCGGTGCGATCACGGTGCGGCCCACGAGGTCTGCGGTGCAGACGAGGGCAGCGCCGAGGAGCAACGCGACCGGTATCACACGGGCGTGCTGCCGCCCCACAAGGGCGCGGGCCGCGTGAGGGGCGACGAGTCCCACGAAACCGATGGTGCCGGCGGCGGCCACGGCGGTGGCGCTGAGTAGGACGCTCAGCACGAGGAAGCCGAGGCGCCCGCGTCCGAGGTCGAGCCCGAGGAGTCTGGGGGTGTCCTCGTCGAGCGACACGAGGTCGAGCTCGGTATGCCGCGCGATCGCGACGGCCACGCCCACGGCCAGAGCGACCGCGAGGGGCACTACATCGGGCAGGGTCCGGCCGTAGGTGGAGCCCGAGAGCCAGGTGAGCGCCTTCGTCGCATTGAAGGGGTCGGTGAGGATGATGAGCAGGCTGATCAGGGCGCCCGCCCCGGTCGCGACACCGAACCCGACGAGGACGAGCCGGTTCTGCCGGAATCCGCCCCGCGCGGCGAGTCCGAAGACGAGGACGGCGCTGACCGCGGCGCCCGCGAACGCCGCACCGGCCACGCTCCACGACCCGGCCTGGGGCACCGTCGTCACGAGCAGCACGGCGCCCAGCGCGGCGCCGTGGGAGACGCCCAGGATGCCGGGTTCTGCGAGGGGGTTACGGGTCACGGCCTGGACGAGTGTCCCGGCCAGGGCGAGTGCGGCGCCCGCGAGGAGGGCGGCGAGGACGCGGGGCACTCGGGTGTCGAGGACGAAGGTGATGGTCTGCCCGGCGCGGCCCTGTGCCCAGTTGGCCACGTCGCCCAGGAGCAGCTTGGCGTCGCCCAGCAGGACGGCGGCGATGGTGACGCCGACGACCAGGACCGCCAGGACGGCTGTGGTGGTGAGGAAGACGGTCCGGCTCCTGATACGCAGCCGGTCGGCCGCGGGGGCTTCGGCGGTGTCCCGGACCCGCGTGGCCATGACGATCAGAAAGACGGCGCCGACGAGGCTGGTGACGACGCCGGTCGGCACGGTGACGGCGGTGTCCGCCGGGACCAGGGTGCGCAGCAGCACGTCCGAGCCGAGCACCAGGGCGGCGCCGACGAGGCCCGCGAGGGGAATGGCCGCACGGGTTCGGGAGAGCCCACGGAACCGGCGGGCGAGGGGGCGGACGAGGGCGGGGGCGCACAGGCCGACGAAGCCGATCGGGCCGGCCAGGGTGACGGCGGCCGAGGAGAGGAGGGCCGCGAGCGCGACCGCGGTGACGCGGGTGGCGCCCACCGGGACGCCGAGGCCGCGGGCGGCGTCGTCGCCGAGAGCCAGGGCGTCGACCTGGCGGGCGAGGAGCAGCAGCCCGACGAGGCCGACAACGCCGATGGGTGCCATCTGCAGCACGCCGTCGGACCCGTTCTGGGAGATGCTGCCCTGGTTCCACTCGTAGAGGCCCTCGGTCTGCTCCGGGAACAGCAGGAGCAGTCCCTCGGTGACGGCGGTGAGGCCGAGGGCGAGAGCGCTTCCGGCGAGCACGAGCCGGACGGTGCCGGCGCCCAGGCCGGACAGCCCGAGCACGACGGCCGCCGCCGTGAGACCGCCGACGAAGGCGACGCCGGAGGAGGCGAGCAGCGGGAGAGAGACGCCGGTGGCGGCGACCAGCCCGAGGGCCAGGTAGGAGCCGGCGTTGACGGCGAGGGTGTCGGGCGATGCGAGGACGTTGCGGCTGACCGCTTGCAGGGCGGCGCCCGCCATTCCGAGCACGATGCCGACGAGCAGCCCTGCGGCCATTCTCGGCAGTCGCGAGGCGATGACGACGGACGCGTCGGCGGGGTCTGCCCTTCCGGTGAGTGCCTTCCAGACCTCGGGTGCACCGACGGAGGCCGTGCCCTGGGTGATGTCGACGAGCGCGAGGCCCGCGACGAGGAGGAGCAGTGCGGCCGTCACCGCGGCCGCGCCCGTCCGGGACGGGGCCGCCGACGGACGGGTGGCGGGATTTTTCGTGGTGACGGCCATGGTGTTACTTCGTCAGCGCGGCGACGACGGAGTCGATGTACTTCATCATCGACTCGGGACCGCCGAACATCCAGATGCCGTCGGGCAGTCGGTGGACGTTGCCCTTCTCCACGAACGGCAGCGAGGTCCACACCTTGTCCTTGGCGAGCGCGCCGGTGAAGGGGCTGCTGTTCTTGTCGCCGTCGTTGCCGATGTAGGCGAAATGCACGTCGTCGCCGAGCTTGGTGAGACCCTCGACGTCGGTGGTGCCGAGGCCGTACTCCTCGTCGCCCTTGACCGACCAGGCGTTCTTCAGGCCCAGCTTCTCGTTGACCCCGCCGATGAGCGAGCCGCTGGTGAAGGGCCGGATCGAGACCTGGTTGGAGACGACGTAGCCGTCGGCGAAGGCGATTTGCGCACCGGCGAGTCCGGCATCGGCGAGGTCCTTCTTGCCTTCGGCGATCTTCGCGCCGAACTGCTTGTTGAGCTTCTCGGCCTGCTCCGTGGTGCCGGTGGCCTGGGCGATGAGGTCGAGGTTCTTCGTCATCTGGCCGACCGGGTCGGAGGCGTCGGCCGCCTTCACCTCCAAGACCGGCGCGATATTGCGCAGCTGCTTGGTGGCGGCCGGCGGGAGGCCGGTGGTGGCGACGATGAGGTCCGGCTTCAGGGCGGCGATGGTGTCCATGCTCGGCTCGCTGCGGGTGCCGATGTCCTTGGGGTTGTTTTTCAGCGGGGCGGCGGTGTCCCAGGTCTTGTAACCCTTGGCATCGGCGACCCCGACGGGGTCGACGCCCAGCGAGACCAGGCTCTCGACGACGTTCCACTCGGTTGCGACGACCTTCTTGGCGGGCCCGTCGAGTTCGACCTTCGTGCCGGTGGCATCGGTGAGGGTGATGGGCTCGGCGGTCTTCTTCGCCTTGTCGTCAGCGGCGGGCTCGGTCGCCCCGCAGGCGGTCAGAGTGAGGGCCGCGACGGTGGCGGTGACCGCGGTGAGGAGGCGCTTCATGAGGGGGTGCTGAGCCTTTCGCTTCGCTTGTGGTGTCGGCCGATGGCACGGGTGCGCAGTCGGCATGTGAGCAGGTCGGTCTCGACCTCGATACGGATGCCGTACGTATCGGTCAGCCGCTGTGCCGTCAGGACGTCTTCGGGGAGGCCGGCAGCGACGACCCGTCCCGCGTGGAGCAGGACGATCCGATCTGCGACGGCCGCGGCCTGGTCGAGGTCGTGCAGGACCGCGCCGACGGCGATCCCGTGGGCGTCCGCCAGGTCGCGCACGAGGTCGAGAAGTTCGACCTGGTAACGCAGGTCGAGGTAGGTCGTCGGCTCGTCGAGGAGCAGTACGCCGGTCTCCTGGGCAAGGCAGGCGGCGAGCCAGACGCGTTGGAGTTGACCTCCGGAGAGCTGCTCGGCACCTCGGTCGGCGAGTTCCGCGACGCCCGTCATGGCGAGCGCGCGGTCTACGGCGGCCTGGCTGCCCAGGTCGCTCTTGCCCCAGCGGCCCCGGTACGGGTAGCGGCCGAACTCGACGACGTCTCGCACGGTCAGCCCGCTGGGCGTGGGCCGTCCCTGCGTCAGCAGGGCCACGTGGCGTGAGAACTCACGGGGGGTCAGAGCGAGGCCGTCGGTGTCGGCATCGATGACGAGCGTCGCGGTCCTGGGCCGTTGGAGGCGCGCGATCGTGCGCAGCAGCGTCGATTTCCCGCTCCCGTTCGGTCCCACCAGGACGGTCACCTCGCCGGGCTGCAGTGTCAACGATGCGTCATGTACGACATCGACACCGTCGTACGCCACGGTGACGCCCGTGGCCGACAGTTCATGACCACGGGAGTGTGTGGCCGCGGAAGTTCCTTCACCAACATGCACGCAACATAGGTTAGCCTAACCTAACAACTTCCTCGTCCAGGGCCACTGATTGGGTATGAGACGAAATCCCGCCGAGTTCAGGAGGCCGGCCCGAGGAGCTGACCTTCTCGGTGCCTGTCCCACAGAGTCGGGAGTGCAACAACAGGCCCGCGGCGGCGTCGCCCCGAGCCGCCCGCAGTGCCGGATGATGCGTCGGCCCCGATCGAGGCGCTCCGTGCGCAGCGGCGCCGCCAGGCCGCCATCACCGAGGCCGCCGCGCTGCGCCGGGCCCGAGCCGAGCGCACCGGTACCGCCAGGGTCGTCCCGTGGAACGGGTTGTGTGACTCGTGAAGCAGCAAGGTCAGGATGTCGGCGCTCGGGCGGGCGCGTCGTCCGAGGATCGACTCCCCTTGCGCGCTGAACCGGGCCTCTGCGGGGTCGTCATCTGCCGCCTCGTACGGCGCCTTCTACTCCTTCGTTTGTCCGTTGATGTTCGCCGGCTTCGTCGTTGGTGCTTTTGCGCCTGATGTGGGTTCCGCCTCCTTCACGACGGCGGGGTTTGTCCCCGATGCTGATCGAGGACGCGGCCGCGACCAGAATTCCGACCTGCTCAGCGAAGTCGGGCCCGGGCAGAGGCAGATCGATGTCTGGCTCATCGTGGACGTAGCCGACCGCGACGGCTGTGGGGAGGTACTGCATCAGGGCGTCCACTACGTCGGAGCGGCGGCGGTCACTGCGGTGGGTGAGCTGGCGGAAGACCCGCAGCAGGGTAGGCGTGCTGGTGTCCATGTTCCATGCCGTCTCCGGTACGGTCCAGGATTCCACGAAGTTAGGACCTGCGGAGAAACAAGTGACGCTCCGGACCCCTTCGACCAGCCCAGCCCCGACCTCGCCTGGCTCTGCCACCCCGGCCTGACCGGAATGCCGGCCCAGGAGCGGGACGCGCTGATCACCACACTCACCGCTCTCCATGAAGACCAGCGGGAAGGGCAGCTGAACAAGCGGCGCGGGAACCGGCCCCGGCTGACGGCTCCCGGCACCGGCCGCCGCCCCATGCTCACCCTCGCCGACCGGCTCCTGGCCAGACTCCTCCACCACCGGCTCGGGCTCCCGCAGGTCGCCATCGCCCGCCTCTTCAACGTCACACCATCACCATCAACCGGCGTATCCGCGACATCCGCCAGCTCCTCGACGCAGCCGGACACACCGTTCACGTCGCCGACCAGCATCTCGCCACCCTCGACGACCTCCATGCCCTTGCCACCGCAGCAGGGATCACCATCCCTGCATAGATCAAGACGGCGAGTTAATGATCCGCAGGCCCTAACTACCCGGCCTTGGGTCAAGGCCCGGGCAGGTCAACTCCGGGCGCGGCGACGGCGTCGGCACGGCAGCGGCCAGGACCGCTGCCGTCCCGGTGGCCGGTCACGGCTCCAGGCGGCCGCGCAGGCCCGGCTGGAGGCGGTCGCCGTGGGCGGCGACCATGTCGTCGCACAGGCGCCAGATCTCCTCGACTGTCAGGGTTGCGGCCGTGGCCGGGTCGGTCATCGCGGCGTGTCTGATGTGCCGGGGCTCGTTCTTGATCGCCGCCTGCACTACCAGGTCGTTGGCGCTGAGGTAGGTGCGGTTGAGCGCCGCCAGCTGGGGCGGCAGGGAGCCGACGCGGGTGGGCTGGACGCCCAGCGAGTCCACCAGGCACGGCACTTCGACCACGCCGTGCGCAGGCAGGTTGTCGATCAGGCCCCGGTTGGGGACGTTGCCATAGACCACGCGCGGGGTGCCGGTGACCATGCTGTGGATGATCTGGGGCGCGTACTCCATCGTGCCCTCGACGGTGATCGGGGCCCCGGCGGCCAGTGCGTCGCGGGACTTCTCGTAGGCGGCCACGTTCTCGTCGACGATCTTGAGGTACTCCCCGATCGGCAGCCGGAGGCGTTCGACCTCGCTGGTGTGGTGCAGGTACCAGGGGACGTACTCGGAGGAGTGCTCACTGGTCTCGGTCGGGTAGTAGCCGAGCCTGCGGTACATGTCGACGCGGACCCTGCGCCGCAGCTGCTCGTCGGCGGCGATCAGCTCGTCCAGCTTCGGGTAGAGGCTCTTCCCCTGGTGCTCGAAGCGCAGCACCCACGCCTGGTGGTTGACGCCGGCCGCGTGGTAGCTGATTTCCTCGTAGGGGACCTTGACCAGGTCGGCGAGGTCGCGCATCGTCCAGTAGACCGAGTGGCAAAGTCCCACCACCCGGGTCAGGGTGGTGGCCTGCGTCAGATACTGGACGTTCATGGCCATGGGGTTGGTGTAGTTGAGCAGCCAGGCCTGCGGGCAGACCTCGGCGATGTCGCGGCCCAGCTCCTTGAGGAACGGGAAGGTGCGCAGGGCGCGGAAGATGCCGCCGATGCCGAGGGTGTCGCCGATGGTCTGGCGCACGCCGTAGCGGGCTGGTATCTCGAAGTCGGTGCGGGTGGCCTCGCCCATGCCGATCTGCACGATGTTGATGACGAAGTCTGCGTCCGCCAGGGCTTCGCGACGGTCGGCGTGTGCGGTGACGGCGGGGCGTGCGCCGAGGGTGTCGGCGATGCGGACGGCGGCGGCGTGTGCGGTGGCCAGGCGCTCGGCGTCGATGTCGTGCAGGGCGATGCGCGCGGACTTCAGCTCGTCGAACGCGAGGAGGTCGGCGAGCAGTCCTTGGGTGAAGACGACGCTGCCGGCGCCGATGAAGACGATCTTGGGGGTGGTCATGCCGGGGTTTCCTCGGTCTCGGGAAGGTGGGTGAGGACTTCGTCCCACGTGGGCTGTGCGGTGGTGCCGCCGTGGGCGCGGGTGGACAGGGCGCCACAGACCGCGGCGAAACGCAGCGCTTGCGGTAGGGGCATCTCGTGGAGGAGGCCAGCGATGAATCCGGCGTCGAAGCTGTCGCCGGCGCCCACCGCGTCGATCGGCTCGACCGGGATGCCCCGGGTGGTGAAGAGGTGTTTGCCGTCGTGGCACAGCGCGCCATCGGCGCCGTTCTTGACGACGGTGACCGGGCCCCGGACGGCGAGCCGTGCGGCGGCCTCGGCCGGGTCGGCGGTGTCGAGGCGGGCCAGCTGCCGGGCCTCCGCGGCGTTGGGCAGCAGGAAGTCGGTGTGGGCCAGGACAGCGTCCAGGCCGGTGGGGTCCCACCGCCCTGCCGGGTCGTCGTTGGTGTCCAGGGAGGTGGTGGCGCCGTGGTGGCGTGCGGTGCACAGAAGTTCCGGGAGCGCGGTCGCGAGCCGGGGCATCAGGAAGTAGGAGGAGGAGTGGATGTGCCGTGCGGCGCCCAGCAGCGCCGGCGGCACGTCGTCGGCCGCGGTCGCGGCCAGGGTGCCGGGGGCGGTGAGGACGGCCCGGTCGTTGCCGCGGGTGAGCGCGACGGTCAGGGGAGTGGCCCGGCCCGGGTCGAGCGTCAGCGCCTCGGTGTCGACGCCGTGGGCGGCGAGCCAGTCGCGCATGTAGCGGCCGGCGTCGTCGTCGCCCACCCGTCCGGCGAAGGCGACCCCGAGGCCGAGGCGCGCGGCCCCGCAGGCGACGATCGCGCCGGATCCCCCGATGGTGAGGGCACCGGTGGGCACCAGTTGTTCGCGCTGGCCGAAGGCGAGTGGCGTGTCGAGCGGGCCAATGATGACGTCAGGGTTGGCGTCACCGATGACGAGCAAGTCGAAGGTATGCGGCATCGAGGAGTTTCCTGCCTGGTTGGGGTGTCGGGGCGGCGAACGGGGTCAGCCCTTGAGGCCGGTGGAGGTGATGGACTGGATAAACGCCTTCTGCGCGCCGAGGAAGGCGAGCAGGACCGGCAGCACGGTGATGACGTTCCCGGCCATCACGGCGGCCCACTGGGTGTGGTGCTGTCCCTGGAAGGTCGTCAGGCCGAGCTGAAGCGTGTACTGGGTGTCGTGGTTGATGGCGATCAAGGGCCAGGTCAGGTCGTTCCAGGTGCTCAGGAACGTAAGGACGGCGACCGTGCTGAGGGCGGGCCGGGACAGCGGGAGCACGATCCGCCACAGCACGCGCAGCCGTGAGCAGCCGTCGATCCAGGCGGCCTCCTCCAACTCGCGGGGCAGGGAGAGGAAGAACTGGCGCAGGAGGAACACCGAGAAGGGTGTGACCAGGGAGGGCACGATCAGCGCGCCGAGGGTGTCGATGAGGCCGAACTGCTTCATGACCAGGAACGTGGGGATCATCGTCAGCTGGAACGGGATCGCCATCGTGGCCAGCATCAGGCCCAGCAGTAGCCGGGAGCCGGCGAACCGCATCCGGGCGAAGGCGTAGCCGCCGAGGGTGCCGAGCACGAGGTTCGCTGTGACGGTGACCAGGCTGACGATGAAGGAGTTGGCCAACCAGCGGGGGAACATCGCGTTGCCCAGCACATAGCGGTAGCCGCCCAGGTCGATGTGGGAGGGCCACAGCGCCGGCGGGAAGCGGTTGATCTCCGCGTTGCTCATCACCGAGCTGAGGACCAGCCAGATCAGCGGCACCGCGAAGAGCAGGGCCATCGGCGCGAGCAGCAGGTGCCAGGGGCTGAACGGGGCGAGGGCGCGGTAGTTGTCCAGTCCCACCCAACGGCTCGGGGTGACGAGGTCGCTGGCCTGGAAGGAGAGCAGCAGCGACCAGATGATGGGCACCACGCTGAGGCCGAGGATGATCAGGACGGCGGGCGAGACGAACGTCCATGCCATGGCGCCTTCACGGGCGCGTCGGCGGCGCACGGCACGCCGGTTGTCCGGGGGCTCGGACACGGTGATCGGGATGGGCAGTCGTGACATGAAGGGCGCTCCTCAACGCGGGATGAGCAGTGCGGCGTTGGCGTGGGCGGCACAGGCGCGCAATGCCTGGGCGGGACTGCTCCGTCCCAGCAGTACGGCGACCATGGCCTGTCCGAGGGCCTGGGATATCTGCGGGTAGGCGGCGTGGACGGGGCGTACCCGGGCGAAGTCCAGGGCCTTGGTGAACACGTCCAGGCCCTCGGTGCCGCTCTCCTTGCGCTGCCAGTCGGGCAGGTCCTGGGTCTGCCGGCTGAGCGGCAGGCTGCCCGCATCGATGTCCCAGCGCACGTCCTGCCGGGGTTGCATGAGCCAGCTGACGAACGTCTTGGCGGCCTTGGTGCGGGCGTCGCCGTTGTCGAACACGGTCCAGGTGTCGGGGCCGCTGATGGTCATCGGCCGGCCGGAGAAGCTGGGCAGCGGCACGACGTGGTAGTCGATCTCCGCCTGCTGGATGTCGGGCAGTTGCCAGGGACCGGTGACGGCCATGGCCATCCGGCCGGACATGAAGACCTGGTACATCTGCTCGGCGCCGGGCTTCGGGTCGACGTAGACGCTCTTGTCGCGGGCCAGCGCGGCCAGTACCTCCAGGGCGCGGGTCCCGGTGTCGCCGAATCCGATGTGCTTGCCGTCGTCGCCGACGACGTCCCCGCCGAGGTCCCAGATCATGGGCCACAGCCGCCAGACGGTGTCCTCGTCGCCGACGCCGGGCCAGCCGGTGCCGAATCGGCCGCCGCCGGGGTCGGTGAGCGCCTTGGCGGTGGCGTGACGAAGTCGTCCCACCTCCAGCCCGCCTCGGGCAGCGGCAGACCGGCCTGCCGGAAGAGCTTCTTGTTGCAGACGACGGCGAGGGAGTCCACCACGGCCGGCGCGGCGCGCACGCTGCCGTTGACGGTTACGGCCTTGCGCGCCGGAACCCAGTAGCTCGACCAGGGGGTAGGGGCGCTTTTCACCGTGTCGGTGAGGTCCACGATCTGGGGGCTGCGGGCGACGCTCGCCAGGTCGGAGCCGAAGATGTAGGCGATGTCCGGGTAGGAGCCGGCGGCGAGGGCGGCGGTCACTTTCTGGAGCATCGCGTCGGCGAGGACTCCGCCGCCCACCTCGACCCGGATGCGGGGGTGGCTGCGCATGAACGAGGCGACCAGGGATTCCACGGCCTTCTTGCCGGTGTCGGTCTGGCCGTGCCACATCTCGATGGTGACCGTGCCGTCGGCGCCGACACCGTCGTCGCGGCCTGCCGCGCAGCCGGAGGCCGCTGTGCCCGCGGCCGCTGCCGTGGCCAGGCCTGCGCCGGCGCGCAGCACGACGCGGCGGCCGGGCCGCGTGCTGCGGGGGACCGCTTGCATGGTTACCTCCGGTTGGAACTGTGGGACAGGCTTGGTCTGTGCGAGGGCTGCGGCCGGTGTACGGCGTACCGGCCGCGGAATGGGTGGGCGGCCCCGGCGGGCGGTGCGGGTGCGCCGCCGTCCCGCGTCGACCGGGTGGTCGCGGTGGGGGCGCTCAGCCCTGGGCTCGGGGCGCGGGGGAGGGGCGTCGTACCGCCGTCGGCCCGCGGTGGACCGCACGGGTACGGATCACGAGCGGGCTCCAGAGCGTGGTGGGTACGTCCCCGCCTCGGACGCCTGAGGGGTCCTGGCGACTCAGTCCGGACTCCTGGCGCGTGGTCAGCCACCGGCTGGGCGTACCTCTGACACCGAGTGCTTCGACTGCGGTGTTGACCAGGAGTTAAACGACCGGTTCAGGCAACTGTCAAGAGTTGAGCATGCTTGAATCTGCGTGAAAAGCCTCCTGAAAACCGCGCATGATTGAGCATTAGGGCAGGTGCCGGAAGGGGTGGCCGCCCGGCAGACGCCGTTGCACCGCGAGTGGGTCGACCAGCTCGCGGCGGGGCCAGTGTGGGCCCCGCCGCGAGGGGAGCGGACCAAGGCCCGGCGCGCGGCCGGAACCGGACTGTGGCCGGGGCCGCAAGGCAGCCGCAACAAGGCCCGCGCGGGGGTGGATCCGGTGATGCAGGGGCCCACGGGCCCCGAGGGGGCCGGCTAGCTCCGTACTTCGCGGGTAGCTCGTTCAGGTCTCTGGCCAGCGGGGATGTGTGGGTTCCAGGCCGAGGAGGTCGAGGAGGTGGAGCTGGACTCCTCGGGGACCAGGAAGACTTCGTCACACCCCACCAACGCGGCCACGACTCCAACAGACACTCTCACAGACCCCGAACCAGCCGATTCAGCCACCCGCGAAGTACGGAGCTAGCAGGTCTTGCGTACGTACCCGTTGCTGCCGGCCGGAGAGACGTCCAGGTCGCGCTGGACGATGCTCAGCGTGCCTCCCCACGTCTTGCACGCCTTCGACCTGCCGGCGGCCGTGTACTCGATCACGATGACGTTGTTGCCGAAGGCGCTGGTGTAGTCGCCGCACTCGTCGTACTGGCCGCACTCCTCCGCCACGGCGAAGTCGAGCCCGTTGGCGGTGCGGTTGTCGGCGAGCGCCGAGGTGTTCTTCTGGGCGATGGCCAGGCCGTCCGCGTGGGCGCGGGCGGACAGCAGCTTGATGAAGGCCTGTGCGTGATTCGCGGTCAGGAGCTTTCCGGAGCGGGTGTAGCTGTCGTAGTTGTCGGGCTCGACGGCCTGGAAGCCCTTGTCCCGGCAGCTGTCGATCAGGGCTCCGATCTTGTCGGCGATTCGCTCGCGCTTGGCGTCGGTGCTGATGTCGAGGAGTGCCTCGCCCCAGCCCTTGTCGTAGACGATCTTGCCCGCGGAGTCGCGCAGCAGCAGGTCCGAGGCCCATTCGCCCTCGGCGCCCGGCTGGGCCTGGAAGGCGTTGACATAGCAGATGTTGTACAGGCCCGCCGCCGGGGAAGCGGTGTGGTCACGGGTGACCACCGTGACTCCGGTCGGCGGGGTGTAGGCGCCTCCGATCTGGTAGTCGAAGCCGGCGTGCGTGGGCGGCAGCGTCACGGCCGCGGCCTGCGTCGTGGTCGCCTGAACGAACAGCGTGCCGGCCAGGACGGCGGCGCCGACGGCCATGAAGACGATCTTCCGGGAAGCGGTACTCATCAGGTGGCTCATGTATCGAGCTCCAGGGGAGAGAGGGCACGTCCCCGCCTCGGACACGTGGGGTGTCCTGGCGACTCGGGTCGGACTCGCAGCACAGGGCCTGCATACCGGCTGGGCGTACCTCTGACGCGGAGCGGGACTCCGGCGTTGTCCGGGAGTAAACCGATCGCCTGTGATGATGTCAAAGCGATCGCCGACTGCACGGGGTGCGTCGGAGCATCACGTACGGAGGGACGGAATCGGGCGGACGGTCACCGAGCCGAGCAGGGCGCGGCGCGTCTCGGGGTCGCCGACCTGAACCCGGTCCTGCGGGGCTGGGCGGCGTACTTCCGTAACGGCAATTCCGCCGGGAAGTTCTCCACGATCGACAGCTACGTCCACGAGCGTCTCGCGATCTTCGACAATCGCAAGCGCGGCATGCCGGGCAGAAGTGGGGCAAGCGCCATGACGGCGCGTGGTTCGCCAGGCTCGGAGCCTTTCGCCTGTCTGGAAACGTGCGCAGGGTGGCGGTGCATGCCAGCCGGTGAACGATGTCGGTAAGCCGTGTGCGCGAGAAGCGCATGCACGGTTGACAGGCGGGGGCTGGAAACGGAGCCTCACAGGCCACCGCGCCAGTCCCCGACCCTACTTAGCCTCGATCCACCGAGTGACCCGCGTCCTGTGGATAAGGAATCAAGAAGAGGTGCCTGCTGACCTGCGATGATGGGAGTTCTGACGCTTCCAGC
>NZ_JBEOYU010000025.1:0-97177 GCF_040297265.1 Streptomyces sp. NPDC001832 | reverse complement strand
CGCTCGCCCCACCGTCGAGCGCGTGGTCCAGCCCGTACGGCGACCGGAGGGCAGGGAGGTGGACGGTGAGACGGGGGCGGAGTGTGCCGGGGCGGCGGGCGGGGGCGGTTACGGGGTACGCGGGGGCGGTACCGGCACGGTGGCGGCCGGTGCAAGGGCCGAGGATCAGCCTCGCCAGCCATGCGGTGATCCGGCGGATAAGGTCGTACATGTCGACGCTCCTTGTTCAGCGTTGGCCATGCCCCGGGAGGTCTTGTCCACCTCGCCGGGGTCTTGTCATCTCGACCATACCCCAACCGCGTCCCCCTGCACCCCTCAGCCAAATACCGCGTCCGGACGCGGTTCACCGCTCCCTGACCCTGTGTGCTGCGCCGCAGTGCGCCACTGTTGAGAGATGAGCGATCTACCGCGCTACGAGTACGTCAAACTCGCCGACGCCATCGCCGCCGACATCGCGTCCGGCAAGCTCCCGCAGGGCGCTGCCCTGCCCGGCGAGCGCGCCATGACAGAGCTACACGGGGTGAGCATCGGAACCGTACGTCGTGCCATCGTGGAACTACGCAGGCGCGGACTCGTCGCGACTCTGCCCGCGAAGGGGACGTACGTGATCGGGGCTCCGGAGGCAGCCACCGGCGAGCCGGACGAGAGCAAGACCACCTGATGGTCTGGGGGCCTTCATGCGTCTCTGCCTGAAGGCCCCTTCGATCGTCGGCCCACGCCCTACTGGGCGGCCTTCTTCCGGCCGGCCCTCTTCTTCTCCGGGCGCCAGGCGCGGAGGTCGTCCTGTGACAGGTTGCGGTCCGCACGGCCACGGTTCAGCGCGGTCTGGAATTCCTGGGCGGGGTTGTCACCCCACTCCTCGTCGTACGCGTCGTACCACTGGTGGACCCACGGCATGATCTCCTGAAGCCCGGCGAGCAGCGGGAGGAAGCGCGGATCGTCCTTGCTCCAACCGTCCACCGAGGAACGGTCCATGAGCAGGTTCACCAGAGCCTCGGCCTGGTCTCGGTGATTCCAGCCGGCCCAACCAAGCAGGAGGGACGGGTCATTGTCCGTGGAAGCACCGGGATACGAGACGAACCGTTCCTTGGGCACGTCGAGCTTCCCGCGGTTCGACCAGTACGAGTGCTTAAGGAAGTCGGCGCCGGTGTACTTCGGCGGAACCTTGATGTCCAGCCGCTCTCCGGTCCGGTCCTCCTCCCTCTGCCGCTCCCACACACGCTCCCACTGCTCACGCTTGCGCAGGCCGGGCTCCTTGTAGCGGAGAGCGGCGAGGTAGGGGACGTGTTCGGCCTCGATGACGGCCGCGAGCACGGTGGCGAGCGAGGCGTCACGGTTGTCGAGGTGGTCGGCAGCGTAGAGCGCGGCGACGGCCTGGACGTCCTCGTCGTGCCGCAGGGCGTCGGCAAGCTGGAACACGGAGAGGGTGCGGGGCGCGATGTAGTCGTTGCGCTCCTCGAACCACAGGTCCTTGCGCTCGGCGGCATCGAGCAACCAGGCACGGAGAGCAGCGTCCTCACGCTTCTCCCAGGATTCAGTGGACCAGCGCCGCTTGTACTCGGGGCGCTCCAGCAGCCGGATGTCCTTGTTCGACTCGATGATGTCGAGCCGCGCTTGGACGACCTTGCGGTATGCCTCGGGCCAGTCGGCAGCGGCAGGGATCTCGGTGGTAGGGAAGCCCTTGTGCAATGCGAACCAGGCGTTCTCGGACTCACCGTCGGGCGCTTCCCGCCTCATAGCGATTTCGAAGGCGCGTTGTCCCAGAGACAGCTGAGGCAGACCCTCGCCGACCAGGCCGCCGGGTAGCGTGGTCAGCTCGATGTCCCTAGCCGAGATGAGCCCATAAGCCCCGTACACAGTCCAATCCAGCTCCTCCTGCAAGAGGACCATCTGCGAACGAATGCTTTCCTGAGCCTTGAAGGCTTCGCTGAGACTGGCGCGAGTTGGAACACCGGATGCGCAGAGAGCGGAAGGCTCGTATCCAGCCAGCTCCTGGGCGAGTGAGTCGAGTTCACGACTGAGAGCGAGAGGGAGGTCTGCAGGAAGAGGGAACTCCTGGAGCTTCGTGCCGGTGAACTCAAAATACTCCTCCCAAGCCCAGCGCCCCGTCGATCGCTCACCACCCCGGTTGCCCTTGCCCTGGCTCACCTGCTTCAACCAGAAGCAAGCCGCCGAAGAATTCAGCACCCCCATCAACTCAAGATGCTGCTCCTCGGTCGCCCCCTCCGGCAGCTTGATCACCGGCGCGGACTGCTTGAAAACCTTCCCACCCCGGTCCAACACGAAGTGGTTGTGCGTTGCCACAAAAGCGAAAGCGACAGAGAGTGGCTCCCGATACCTCCTCGGGAAAAACATACTGTGATCAAACCAGCGGAGCCCACGCTGTTCCGGAGTCTCTGCGAAGTCCATCCGCTCACGAAGAGCTGTGCGGTTGGGCCAGAGATATCGACGTTCCGGGACGTCGATATCCCTCGCCCGCCCCCTGATACTCGCGGGAGCGATCGTCGTGTAAGGAAAGAAAGTGCAAGTGCTTGGATGAATCGCATACTCACGAACTTCTTCACCCAGAATGACTGGCACTGTGCCTGATGACAGCTGGCGGGTGTCAGCAGCAGACGGCGGCATGTAGTACGCCTCGTCAAGCCCCGTGTGCGTGGTGCGACCGATCTCCGCTACAAATCCCCCCAGGCGCCCAGGAGCCTGCTCGATCGCACTCATAACACTATGGGCCCCACCCCCGGACAGCGTCCAGGGGAACATGGAAAATCGAGCACGCTCAACGTCCTCCGCCGAGACCCAGCTCGACTCACTCCCAGACTTCCCAACCTGCCTGACAATCGCCTGCCAGACTCGCCCCTGCACAGCATCGTCCGGCACACCCGATTCCCCTCGTACCCCCAGCACCGCCCGGATCGGCTCCGCCTGCCGTGCCATCTGGTTCCGTCCGGCCAGGATCACCGTCGGCGTCCCATGCCCCGGAATGTAGGCCCCGGACGTGTCGATGATGTGGGACAGCTCCACACCCCCGAAGTCACGCTTCCGCTTACTCTTCGGGTCCTTGTACGGACCACCGTGGAAGAACGACTCGATGAGCACCTTCCCGAACTCCCGCTTCATGAAGGAGTTCGAGGTGATCTGCCCGGTGAAGCCGCCGTTCCGCTGGTCACCGCCCGACCGGATCGCCAGCTCGAAGATCCGCTGCGCGAACGGCACCGACAACGCGTACTGACGCGAGCAAGCCCAGTACACATCCCGGTAGTTCTGGTTCTCCTGCTTGTCCTTGACCGTGATGTACGGCGGATTGGCGACCACCACGTGGTACGAACCGCGCCCCAGCAGGTCCGTGCTCTCGACGTATTCCTTGACGTCCTCCGCCCGGTATGTGAAGACCTCGTGCTCGACGATGTCGTCGAAGGTCTGCCCATCCTCCTGGCCGGCCTCCCGGCCGTGCAGCAGCGAGTCCCCCACCGCGATCCGGATGGGGAAGGCAGGGGCCCGCCGGAGTTCGCGTACCCCGGCCTCCTTCAGCGCGGCGACCAGCAGCCGGAAACGGGCGATGGAGGCCGCGTACGGGTTCTTGTCGGCGCCGTGCACGGACTCCAGCGCGCGGCGGATGAGCACCCACGCGTCCGTACCCGGCTCCTCCTCGCGCCACTTGGCGAGGATGCGCTCGAACAGGCCGAGCAGGAAGTGGCCCGAGCCGCACGCGGGGTCGATGCAGCGCAGGCCCCGTACCTGCCCGTCCTCGTCCAACTCACCGCGCCAGCCGTCCGGCTTGTGCTTCCACACCGGGTCGAGGCCGAATTCCTCCACGGCCGGTTCCAGCGTCAGGTCGAGGATGAACTCCTCCACGAAGACCGGGGTCTGGAGCAGGGCGTAGGTCTTGCGGGCGTGCTCGGAGAGGTCCTGGTAGAGATCGCCGAGGAAGCGGGTGTTCAGCTCGGAGTCGGTGAAGTCGTAGCGGACGTCGTTGTCCGAGCCGCGCTCGCGCCAGAAGGCCAGCAGCCGGGCGGCTGCCTCGTACGACGGCGTGACCTCGCCCATCGGGTTGTGGCGCTCGTCGAAGAGACCCTTCGCGGTGGGGTGGGCGTCGGCGAGGGCGTCGAAGGATGCCTTCAGCCAGTCGCGGTCGTTCTGCTCGGGGTACTGCCGGAAGTACTCCTCGTGCCGGTCCTGGGCCTCCAGCAGCCGCTCACCGGGGCCGGACAGCCAGGCGTCCGGGATCAGCCCGTTGTCCTCGCTGAAACGGACGAAGACGCAGGCCAGGACCCAGGCGGCGGCGATCTGCACCAGGCGTTCTTCGAGCCACGGAACGTAATCCGTGGCCGTACGCTGCGACGCCACGGCCCGCTCGTACTCGGCCCACAGCGACCCGCTGAACTGCTCTTCCCGCGCCCTCTCCCGGAGGTCCTCCTCCAGCAGCACGACCTGCTTCTGTAAGTCCTTGAGCAGATCGTCGAACATCGCCTCGCGGCCCTGCGACGCGCCCGTCGTCGTACGGGCTTCCTCAGACGACACCGGCGGAACCTCTTCCCATCCCCGACAAGCCCGCCGTGCGGTCACGGCGCATCCGCCCATCCTGCCAGCACCATCGCCCGGAACAGCAGCCAGCCGCCGGGCTACACCTTCGGGCGCGGCACCCCGCCCCGGCGTCCCAGCCCGAACGCGATCCGATACACGTCGGGAAGGTCCAGACGCCCGTCACGCCGTGGCGGGGTCATGACGCCGAGAGCCTCCAACTCATCGATCAGCCGGGGCAGATCGTCCGGATGCCGGGGGCCGGTCCGCACCAGGCGGGGTTCGTCGACCTGGGCGTACCGGGCGGAGTCCTTCGCCAGTTCGGCCGGGAGATTCGCCTCCGTCCACATGTCCAGCACCGTCTGCTTCTCGATGGGCACCTGGCAGCCCGCGAGCGACCGTATCGCCAACTCCACCCACGGTGTGTCCTCGCTGACCTCGTCGACCCGCCGCTGCGAAGCCTTCTGCACCCCCGTGCGGATCGCCTCCTGATGCAGGGCCCGGTCATGGTTCCGGTAGCCGGTGTGCGTGCCCTCGGCCGCAGTCAGAAGGGCCTGGAGGAAACTGCGCGGACTGATCCTTCCCTGACCGTCCATCAGATGGTTCGGCAACCAGGTGTACGGCCTGCCCTTACGGAAGTTGCTGCCCATGAAAGGGTCCGCGATCTGCTCGAACAGCAGGGTTTGCGACTCCTCGTCGTTGCGCAGCAGCAGCGGCGGGACGTGCCGGGTGCCCTCGGGGTCGGATTCCCAGCCCCCGGTGATCCGCCGGAAGCGCCGGGCCGTCTCGCCGTCCTCGTTCCCCAGGCAGTGGAAGAGCAGCCCGTACAGGTCGGCCCGGGTCCAGGTCAGCTCGGCCGCGTAACCCGACAGCTTCGAGGCGTCCGGGAAGTGCTGCCGGGCCGAGTCGAACATGTCCGGGCGGATGAACACCTTGAGCCGAATGTTCCGGGTGCCGAAGCGCATCTGCAGGGCCAGCCGCAGGATGCCGCCGACCAGCCGGTCCGCCTGTTCGCGATCGGTGTGCAGGTGCTCCAGGGCGTCGAAGAGCAGCAGGTGGACGAGGTTCTTCTCGTACGCCTCCCGGTCCGCCCGCTCGACCGTGCGCTGGGCCGGTTCCGGATTGGCCCGTACCCAGGCGACCTTGTCGGACCAGTCGGTCAGCGCGCGCAGCTCCTCCTGGCCCAGGGCGGTCAGCAGCACCGCGTACCAGATGTCGTACGTGTCGCCGGACTCCACCAGGCTCCGCAGGATCTGGGGGCCCGGGTAGCACTCGGACCGCATGTCCAGGCCGTGGCCGGGTGAGACCGTGAGGCGGCGCAGCCGGCTGATGCGGTACTCGGCGGCGGCGAGATCGCGCAGGCCCTCGTCGAGCAGCGAGCGGTACCAGAAGGTCTTGCCGACGCCTCGGCCGCCCGGCACCACCGTCGTGTCGACGTACAGGGCGGTGCGGTGCGAGTCCGGCATGAACAGGGTGTGCGCGGACGGCGCCCGGGTGTCGGCGTAAGGGGCCTCCTCCAGCGCCGTCGACAGCAGGTCGCGGTACTCGGCGGCGGTGGGCGGGGCCTCGGCCGTCATCGGGGTCCTTCCTGGTCCGTGCGCCCCCGCAGGTCGTACTCGATGCGCCGGGTCGTGGTCTTCAGAAACTCACCGTACGCGGCCCCGACGAAGCGACGGTCCTGCCAGCCCGGCGCCTCGGCCGCGTCCATGCCCACCAGGCCCGGTTCGAACAGGATCGGGACGGCCCAGTGCGGAGCGGACTCGTCGTTCAGCGCGCCGTCCTGCACCTCGTCCGCCGCGACCTCGTCGTACAGGGTCTCGAAGCACTCGTAGGCGTGGGCGCGGAAGCGCTCCAGGTAGGACTCCAGGGGATAGTGCACGGAGTCGGGCACCATCGAGGCGACCATGCCCAGTTTCTCGCGGATGCGCGAGGCCTGGCCCGACAACTGCCAGGCGGTGAACAGGTCCCTGTACCCGCTCCACGTCTGGGCGTTGTCCGTGCCGAACAGCAGGGCCAGGTCACAGACCCGGGAGATGGCGACAGCGGCGATGTCGTGGATACCGGCCCTGCTGTCCAGCAGCACCACGTCGGGACGCCGCTCGTGGTCGCCGTCGCGTGCCACCGCGTCCTCACAGGCACGCACCGCGTGCTCCAGACGGGTCGCGAACGGTGCGTCAGGGGTGTCGGCGTAGACGCGGTTCAGCTTGTCGACGTACCCGTACGTCACCTCTCCCGGTTCCGAGTCGCGTCCCCGGGCCGGGGCCACCCACAACTCGCCGATGCTGTCGCCCGAACGGCGCGGGGTGTAGGTCGAGCGGGTGATGAACTCCAGGCCCTCCTCGTTGCCGACCGCGGCCTCCACCAGGTAGTCGACGAGACCGTGACGGGGCAGCTCCTTGCCCATCAGCAGCGGGCCGGCACCCGGCGACTCCAGGTCCAGGTCGACCACCAGGACGGCGTGGCCCCGGTCGGCCAGGTGACGGGCGAGCATCGCCGTGGCCGTCGAACGGCCGACGCCGCCCTTGAACCCGTACAGCACCGTGCGGTGGGTGCGGGTGCTGCCTGGTTCCGGCGCGGGCGTGCTCACCCTGGCCCAGTCCTCGCCGACGACCGTGTTGTCGAGGAAGCGGACCGAACCCGCGGCGGCCGGCCCCTGCGGATCGTCCACCGCACGCGGGGAGTTCAGCAGCGCTTCCGCCGAGAACATCTGCGAGGCGAGGAGCACCACCCGGTCGGACCGGTAGCGGCCGATGCGGTCCTCGAACTCCGCCTCCCAGGACGCCCGCAGCCCGGCCGCCGCCTCCTCGCGGTCCTCGTCGTCGACGATGAGGGTGAAACAGCCGAGCACGTCCCGGACCAGGAGGACGGGGAAGCCCTCCCCCGCTGCCGCACGAGCGATGGCGAACGCGTGCTCCCGAGCCTCGTCGAAGCGCACGGGGAAGGAGGAGGGGGTCACGGGAGCCTTCTGTTGATCAGGGCCTGTTCATGCAGGACGAGTATGCGGTGCGCGGCGTCCCGGCGCTTGTCCACCACATCGGACTGAACCCAGCCGCCGTCGTAGTAGCGGTACTTGACGTTCCACTTCTTGAACACCCGCAGGTCACTGTCGAGCAGGGCATGGAGCGGTGCGCCGGACCGACCGCTCGCGAACAGCTTGATCTCCCGCACCAGTTCATTGACGTGACCGAACTCGATGATTCGCTCGGAGTCCTCCGGGTGCCTGACCCGCGGCTTGGCCGACGGCTTCTCCTCACCCTCCAGAGGCCCGATCGCCACCTCCGTGAAGCGCAGCAGCAGGCTCTTGACCGCACATTCCGCCGCGAAGCCGTAGAGGTGATCGGCGGACGGCAGGCGACTGCCCTTGCGGAGGTAGTCGCCGTCGTGGAAGTGCCGCGTCGCGGCCGAGGCGAAGTGGTCTTCCTGGGTGGGTTCCGGCACAGAGGTGATCCTAGGCCGATCTCCGCTCCCAGGAAGGGAAGTTGTGAGGCGAACGCCCATCACCGGGGCACCCCCGGGCCCGACCGGTTGGCCGAGGTGACGACTGCCGCACGGCCGGCCCTCGCAATGCGTGGAGCGGATATCGGTCGGACGGCCATTTTGTTCGTTGCTGCCGGGAAGGACGCCGTGGCAGCATTCGACGCGTGTTCGATAACGGGGATGACATAGCGGAGCCGCCTGTCCGGCGTTCGAAGATCGCCGACTTGGCCGACTGGCCTGCTGACGAGACGTCTTCCGCACTGCATGAGGCACCGGAACCAACCCCTGCCAAGACGCCGGAGGATGATCCGGCGGTGGCGGCTCGGCATGAGTTTGCTGTGTTGCTGGGTGAGTTCCGGCGTACGGCGGTGCTGGTGCCGCTGGATGAGGCGGGGGATCTGTGGTCGGCGGAGCAGAACGGGGTGCGCTGGATCTGTGCGTTCTCGGACGAGAAGGCGCTGGCCCGGTTCGCGCGGGCTCGTGGGGATGCCGAGCGGGAGTGGACGTATCAGGCGGTGCTGGGGGCGCGGTTGCTGGATGTGATGGTGCCGTTGCTGCCGGGGCCGGCGGGGGTGGCGCTGGATGCGGGCAGTGAGGACGGCGGGATGTTGTTTCCGCCGGTGGCGGGCATCGTGCCGGACGCGGTCGCGGTGGATCTCGGGGGGATGCAGTGAGCGGGAAGAGTTCTGATCTTCAGGTGCCGCCCGAGGCGTTGGCTGCGATCGCGAAGGGGATCGATCTGGCGCATGCCGAGTTGAAGGATCTCGGCATGATCGGGCAGGCGTCGATGGGGCGGGGCTTCTCGGATCTCGCTTTGTCGGGCCTGGAGTTGGGGCACGGCGGGCTGACATCGCAGTTCGAGACGTTCTGCAACCGCTGGGAGTGGGGGGTGCGCGCCCTGACGCAGAAGGGCAACAACTTTGCCCTGGGGATAGGGCTGTCGGCGGGTTCCTTCGCGGAGCAGGAGCAGTACGTCAAGGACTCGTTCAAGATCGGCGTGAACTCCCTGAACGGGAACCCGCACCTGTCCGAGGACGAGGTCAAGACGATGAGCTGGGACACGATCAGCAAGCAGTCCGCGTACGACGACCCGGACTGGAGCGCGGAGTCGATGCTGAAGGCGGGTGAAGAGGTGAAGCAGACCTGGAAGGACACCGCCTACGACGTGGAGGACTCCGCGCTCGACTCGATGGAACGGTCGGGGCTGGTGGACCCGGCGGTGCGGGCAGCGGCGGACGAGCGGCTCAAGGAGCAGCTTGATCCGTCGCAGGAGACGATTGATCAGGCTGAGCAGCCGCGGTGGGGGGAGAGTCGCTGATGGTGGACTGGGGGAAGCTCGGCGGGGATCTTTACGACGGTGCGGGCAAGCTGGTCGACAAGGGCAAGGAGTTCGTCGGCGAGGGGATCGACAAGGGCACCGATTTCGTTGGCGCCGGTCTGGAGAAGGTCGGCGCCGACGACTGGGCGGACGCGGTCGAGGACTGGGGGGACGAGACCGCGTCCTCGCTGGGCGCGGAGGTCGGTGAGAAGCAGCTCGGACAGACCGAAGAAGCCGACGAGCTGATCCACGGCAGGCCCGAGAAGATCGCCGCCACGGTGAGGAACCTCCGCGATTTTCAGCGGGCGTTCGATCTCGTCGGCGGCGGGATGAAGAAGCTCGACTCCGGTCACTGGAAGGGTGAGGCCGCCGATGCCTTCCGGGCGAAGTTCGAGACCCTGCCCACGGACTGGCTGCGTGCGGCGGATGCGTTCGAGGACGCGGCCAAGGCGCTGGAGACGTATGCCGGGACGGTCACCAGCGCGCAGGCCAAGGCCCGTGAGGCGATCGCTCTCTACAAGGAGGGCAAGCAGGACTACGAGACGGCCGCTGCCGCGTTCCGGGAGAAGGCGGCAGCGTACAACGCGGTCCGCAACACCGATCACCCGCTTCCGCACCCGGGGAAGTTCTCCGATCCGGGGGCGGCCAAACGGCAACACGCGCAGGAGATCCTGCAACACGCGCGGCAAGCACGCAACGAGGCAGCCGAAGCGGCCAAGGGCGCGATCACCGCTGCAATGGCACACGCCCCGAAGGAACCCACCGGCCTGGACCGTGCCAAACAAGAGTTCATCGACCACGAGATCGGCCAGGGCATCGAACTCGCCCACTTCGGCGGCGGAGTCATCAAAGGCACCGCCGGGCTAGTGAACTTCGTCCGCTCTGTCAACCCCACCGACCCCTACAACCTCACACACCCGGCCGAGTACCTCAAGGGCGTCCACATGACGCTCGCCGGCCTCGTCTCCACCGCCGCCAACCCCGACCGCGCCCTCAAGAACGCCTGGGACGCCGCCAAGGGCGACCCCTCCGAATTCATCGGCCGACTCGTCCCCGAACTCATCGGCACCAAAGGCGGCGGCCTGATCAAGGGCGGCCTGCGGGCCGGCATGAAAGACCTCCTCAAACACCCAACGGGCAAGAACCGGCACGGCCACGAAAAGAACCCCGACTCCAATTCGAAGAAGTGCAGCGACGTCAAGTGCGCCGGAGACCCCGTCGACGTCGCGACCGGCCGCATGCTGCTCCCGCAGACGGACATCACGCTGCCAGGATCGCTGCCTCTTGTCTTCGAGCGCGTCTTCGACTCCTCCTACCGAGCCGGCCGCTGGTTCGGCACCGGCTGGTCGAGCACGATCGACCAGCACCTGGAGATCGACGCGGAAGGCGTGGTGTTCAGCTGCGCCGAAGGCAGCCTGCTCGCCTACCCCCACCCCGCACCCGGCGTCCCCGTCATGCCCACGCACGGACGCCGCTGGCCCCTGGACCGGGTGGACGACGGCTACACCATCACCGACCCGGAAACCGGCCGGGTCCGGCACTTCGTCGACCACCCCAACGGGGAGCTGGCGCTCCTGGCGCAGATCGACGACCGCAACGGCCGCTGGATCACCTTCGAGTACGACGAGACAGGTGCCCCGACGTCGATCGTGCACCACGGCGGCTACCACCTGAAACTCACCACGAACGACGGCCGGGTCACCGCCCTGCACCTGGCAGGCGCCGCCCCCGACGGCACCGACCAGGAAATCCTCCGCTACGGCTACACCGACGGCCACCTCACCGAAGTCACCAACTCCTCCGGCAAGCCACTGCGCTTCGGCTACGACGAACACGGCCGCATCACGTCATGGACGGACACCAACGACAGTCGGTACGAGTACGTCTACGACGAACACGACCGCTGCGTGTACCAGTCGGGTACGAATGGTCACCTGGAAGCCCACTTCACCTGGGACGACACCGACCCCGCCACCGGCCTGCGCATGACGTCCATGACCGACGGCCTCGGCCACACCAGTCGGTTCCTGATCAACGACATTTGCCAGGTCGTCGCCGAGGCCGATGCTCTTGGTCATACCACCCACTTCGAGTACGACCGCTACAACCGACTACTGTCACAAACGGATCCGCTGGGGCACACCAGCCGGTACACGTACGACGAAGCCGGCCGGTTGATTGTTGCTGTCCGCCCGGACGGCCGGCGGTCCACCGCCGAATACAACGATCTCGGCCTGCCTGTGAAGGTTACGGGTATGGACGGAACGGTCGTGCGCCAGACCTACGACGAGCACGGCAATCGCACCTCGGTCATCGATGGATCACACGCGACCACCCGGTTCCTGTACGACGAGGCCGGCCATCTCACCTCGGTGACCGATGCTCTTGGTCACACCACACACCTGCGCAACGACAGGGCAGGACTGCCTGTCGAGATCACCAACCCGCTTGGAGCGACTGCTGGTTGCAGGCGTGATGCATTCGGTCGCCCCGTCGTGGTCACCGATGCGCTAGGAGCGGTCACCCGTTACCAATGGACCGTCGAGAGCCTGACGGCCCGGCGTGCCGATCCGGATGGCAGCACGGAGAACTGGACCTACGACGGCGAAGGCAACTGCCTCTCACATACCAACGCCTTGGGGCTCGTCAGTCATTTCGAGTACACGGATTTCGACTTGCTTGTGGCGCGCACCGGCCCGGACGGAGCGCGTTACGAGTTCACTCATGACACCAACTTGCGCCTAACTCGGGTAACAAACCCCAAGGGCTTGACTTGGGACTACACGTACGATCACAACGGTCGCCTGACTGCGGAGACCGACTTCGATGGGCGCACACTCGTCTACAACCATGACGCGGCGGGGCGACTGACAGCACGTACCAATGGCCTCGGTCAAACAGTCCATTACGAGCACAATGAACTCGGGCAGCTGCTACGAAAAAGCGCGGACGGCGCAGTAACCACTTTCGAATACGATATTTTCGACCAGCTCGCACATGCGGTCGGCCCTGATGTCACGCTTACCCGCATGCGCGACCGGCGGGGTCTTCTGCGATCCGAGAGCGTGAACGGACGCACGCTCACTTACGACCATGACGTTCTGGGCCGACGCATCTCCCGCACAACCCCCACGGGCACAAGAAGTACCTGGACCTATGACGCCGCCGGGCGCCGCAGCACACTCACCAGCTCGGGCCGGACCCTGGCCTTCACCCATGACTCAGCCGGGCAGGAGACCGCTCGGCACATCAATGAGGCAATCAGCGTCCAGCACGAGTACGACATCGTGGGCCGCCTCGTGGATGAACACGTATCCGTACGAGGCCAAGACCTCCAGCACCGTGCTTACACCTACCGGGCGGATGGCAGCCTCGTCGGGATCCAGGACGCCCTATCCGGCAACCGCCGGTTCAGCCTGGACTTCGCAGGGCGGGTCACCCGGGTCAGCGGTGCGGGCTGGACCGAAACCTACGCCTATGACGAAGCGGGCAACCAGACCCAAGCGGACTGGCCCACCAGTCACCCCGGCCACGAAGCCACAGGGCAACGCACCTACACCGGCACCCGCATCACTCGTGCCGGTCGCGTGCGCTACGAACACGACGCTCAGGGCCGCGTCGCCCTGCGTCAGAAGACCCGCCTGTCACAGGCACCGGAAACCTGGCGATACACCTGGAACTCCGAAGACCGGCTCACGTCAGTCATCACTCCTGACGGCACCTGCTGGCGCTACGTGTACGACCCACTCGGCCGCCGCGTCACCAAACAACGAGTGTCGGCCGAGGGTGGGGAAGTTGTGGAGGAAACCTCGTTCACCTGGGACGGGACCACCCTGTGCGAACAGATCACGAGCACTGAGTCGCTGCCCCACAAGGTCGCCCTCACCTGGGATCACGACGGCTTCCGGCCTCTGACACAGACGGAACGGATTCTTTCGACCGATAGTGAAGCGGTCGACGAACGCTTCTTTGCCATCATCACTGATCTCATCGGTACTCCCACCCAACTCGTCGACGAATCGGGAACCCTGGCCTGGCACACCCGCAGCACCCTGTGGGGCACCACCACCTGGGCCACTTCCAGCACCACCTATACACCGCTCCGCTTCCCCGGTCAGTATTTCGACCCCGAAACAGGCCTGCACTACAACTACTTCCGGCATTACGACCCCGCAACAGGGAGGTTCCTCACCGCCGACCCACTGGGGCTCGCGCCCGCTCCCAATCCGACCACGTATGTCTCTGATCCGCGTACTTCGACAGACCCCCTAGGACTGTCGCCTTGCCCGCCGAAGGGAGAACGGAGCAACCCGTTCAAGAAGAGGGAAGACGCAGAGAAAGCTGCATTCGAAGCCGCAGGCGTGCCCTACGGAGAGACGCCGATTGCCGAGTGGACAGTGACCGGGGACAAGAACCTGAAACACGCTCCCGGGTACACGTACTCGAAGGACGAGAGCCACTGGGGAAATTTTCGGCAATTTGAAACACCTCAGGGATCTCGCGTCGTCGTGGAACATCTTTTTGACCCGGCGGGTACGCATTTTCATGCCGGGAAGCCTAAGATCGACGACACTCGCAGCTTGGTGAACTTCGGCTGGGACAACAGCAGGGTCCAGCGTTCCGATGGAAGTTTCGGGTATCCTGAAGATATGGAGCGGTACGGAAAAATAAATAAGCCCGGAGGGGATCACCACTTCTTTTATGAAGGAAACTGAACACATCTATCATTTCGGGAAGAAGGCTCGGGGATGCCCAAAGATACGGCCCCGGATTGGCTACACACCCTGCATGCTTGCAGTTTGACAGTAATCGAGGGAGCAGTGCCCGCTTCGGCACCCTCCCCCGTAACTGCCATTCGTTTCGTGACGGGAGTAGATGTAGAGCCGACACATACCATTGCACAGGCGCGACCCTCCGCCCTCAGCGAGGTCGACCACCAATGGCAAATTCAGACTTCCGGTCGACTCGATCCTTCAGGATCCGGTGAATTCATTATCCTGCCACCTGGAGGCGGGGGCGCCTCTATCGGCTGGGTTCGGGTGAGAGACACCAACGGAGTAAACCTCCCCTCCCGCATCACCGCAGCAACTGGTTCACCCGAGTTCCTGAGCTTGTCAGCAGACGGAAAATGCCTGTTCGCGGTTTCCGAGGAGGACGACGAGTACTGGATCGTCGTCCGCCGGCTTGCGACATGATTACACTGCGCCTCATCAACCGTTTCCAAAATTGGCATCCTCCTGGGCCGGCTCCCGCAGTGTCGTGAGGAGGAGATCGTCACGGCGCTGTTCGCGTTCGGGGACGCCGTCGGGGCTCAGCGGTCTGGTGGCGGGCGACGCCGGCGCGGTGAGGCCGGGCGAAACCCGCGGCGGTCAGCGCGCCAGGATCCACTTTGGCGAAGGCGTCCCGCAAGGTCCGCTCGCCTGGAGCCCGATACCTGCCGGCGAGCGGATCGAACGGGCAGCCCAGACGGGCCAGCACCTCCTGATCGCACCGACGGGCCCATTCCGCGATCGCAACCAGGGAGTTGTGCCCGGCCGCCGTCATCGCGCACACCCCGATCGCAAGCAGCGTGGCCAGCCGATATCGAACGCCCCGCGGATCACGCGGGTGCTCGCCTCATATCCGGGCATCGTCCGCCAGGTCACGGCCGCGCTGGAGAATCGAGGGGCTGATCATTGGCTTGGAGAATCCCAAAAGAGGCAATCCAGAATCTTACCCGGATCTGACAGACATTTGAGTTCGTCGAATACCCAGGAGTCGACGACGGAACGAGCTGGCTTGTTAATTTTTACGTAGTTCTGGATGACACTCCTGGACCTGTCGGAAGACGGATTGACATTGAACGCAGAGACGGCAACCAGGGTTTCCATGGTGATCACGGTGGCGAGCAGGCAGATCAACCAGGCAGGGAGGATGGTCGCGCCGACGGGTATGTAAACCATCCTTGTCCGTGATCCAGCTTGGGTGAGCCGCTCAGAGCTCACCGACTGCCTCATTGATTGCTGCCGCCAGGGGTACCAGGGCGACGAAATCGGATACCGATTCGGCAATGTTCCTGGCCATCACCCTGAGCTTCCCTTTACGAGGTGTCTCAGCGACGACTTCCTCCTGTGCGTCCTGTGCACATTCGATGAGGTCGGCACGCTCCGGGTGATCGGATCGACCGAGTTCATCGACCAGTTGGGCAAGCAGGTCACTGATCTCCTGCGGCGAGAGCGGATTCGCCCGGTCCGTAGGCGCCAGCGTCTGACCGCTGTCGCGGACCTCGGCACGAGCGTTGCTGCCGCTGGCGACGGCGTTGCCGACGGCGTTGGAACCGCCCATTGCGATGATCCCGTTGTTGCCTTGGATATTCATACCATTTCCTACTCTCTCTTCGGCTCGAGCCAACGCTGGATGCCTCATTTCCCTGCGGATACTCACAGGCCGACCGTTGAGCGGACCCTCTTAGCCGTGCCGGATTTCCCACGGACACGCCCACCGATCCTGGCCCGGGTTCCCGAGGCTACCGAGTTGGATTCCACGCGAGCACTTCCGGTGGCAATGATGCCATTGTTCACGATGGCGTCGTGCTGCGTCTTCAGGTCGCGCGTGTCCATTCCGTGCTCCTCGGCAAATTTGATGAGAGCATCCAAGGCACGCCTTTCGATGGACTTAAGAAATCTGTAACCGTCTGTTGCTTGAAAGTGATTCCGGAATTCGTCATCCGCGGACTGCGGGCGAGCGCTCATCCGCGCCCCGTAGTCGAATGTCCCCAGGTAGTTGATGCGTCGTTTCCGGAGGCGCACGCGCCAGGACACGGGGAAGTCGGGATCGAATCCGATGACTGCGCGCACCGGTGCGGCCAGGAGCAGCAAGATTGTGCTGAACGGTGTCTCCAGGATTCGCCCAGCGAGGAACCGCAGGGTTGGGTGGAGGCCGACATTGTCGACACCCCGGTAGCGGTCGCTCAGTGGGAGTAACACCGTCTGTACGGCTTCGACGAACAGGGTCGACCCGGAGATGACGAAACGCAGGAAGAACGAAGCGACCAACTCCCCTTCCCAGCCGGCGCAGTGCACAGCAAGGTAGGGTCTGGCGTCGCGCTTGGGTTCCCGCTTCAGCTCATCCATGAGCTCAGGTGCGATACCGGGTACCGGACGGTCTCGTTCCGACAGTAGGGACCTGTTGTCGTCCAGGGCCGAACCGTCGACAAAGAGTCGTTCCTCGATCTGCAGGCCCGGCAGGCCCACCGTGCCGACGTGCTCGGCGACATTGGCGTAGAGCTCCGCCACATCCACATCTCGCGCCGCTGTGGCAGCCTGGTTCGTGACACTGTCATCTCGGACAGTGGTGTCGAAGTTCAAGAGCCACGACTCGACCTCGGTACCGAAACCGATGAACGGTGAATAGCCGCTGTACACCGTCATGTTTCCGTCGGCGTAAGCACCGATGTCGTCGAGCCTCTGTTTGATTTTGTCGTTTGGTGGGACGGGGGCGTCCTCAGGGCGGAAGGTGTCGCGGCGGAATTTCTTCAGAACGCCGTACCGCGTCGAAAGGTCGTAGCACATCACCACCACCCACGACAGGAGGAGCGGCAGCGCTGTCAGGTCATGCCTGCCTGCCACCTGCAAGGCGATGATGAACAGGAGAAAGACGCAAAGCACAAGGTCCCGGTAGTGGCGGCGGGCGTTGGCCCGGTAGGCGTGGCGCAGTACCACGGGCACGTCGCATGCCGGCGCGGGAGCGACAGCCACGTGGGGATCGGCGGCAATCTTTCTGATGAGTGAATTGGCGTACCGGTGTTTCAGGTAGGCGGTCGCGCACAGATACCTGGTCAGATCTGGGTCACGGTCCTGCGGTTGATTGCCGCTCGGGCCGGCTCGAGGGCCGGGCAGCAACGGGCCCGTGGTTGCCTCCGTGGTGGTGCCTTCGCCACCGACTGCCGCCTCGAACGTGGCGTCTCTTCGGTGTGCGTTGCGGTCGGCGGAACCCGCCATCGTCTCTGCCCTCTTGTCCTTAGGAAGATTTTTTCCTCCTCGAATTCGACCACGACGCACGCGCTGACTTACCGTCATCTCTACTTGCCTTATCCGAACCGTTACCCTCGTTCGGCGGACCATCGGCTGCTCCGTGGTCGCGTATCGTCACGGATTCCAGAACCAGGGCGATTTCAAAGTCGGGGTGATCTTGTAGGGGCGCAGGTCACTGCGGTGTGACGATGTTCGGTGGGCGCGCGACGTACGCAACAAAGGTCCGTTGTGCAGGTGACCTTGCCAAGTCGCCTTCGCTCAACGGAGTTTCGATGTGCCGTCAGTCTGCCACCTTCTGCCTGATCAAGTCGCCCACCCGTCAGCATCGTGCGATCGGTCCGCTGCCCTTGCGGCTTGAGACACTGGCTCAACCCCCGGTGGTGTACGTAACATGACAACTCCAAGTCTGCACACCGGGGGGGGCGCATGCGTCGCAGATTCAAGCAGGAAGTCAGAAACACGACGATTCATGGCTCACTGACGTGATCCAAGAAAGTGGCCGCTCGACGGCCGGGGATCTGAACCGGGCGGCGCACAGACTGCGTATGGCCGTGCGGGCCCGTCTGGGGACAGAGATCGCACGGCGGAGGCTGAAGCAGCGTCAACCCATTCAGGTTGGCTGGTCGCTCACCGAACGCCAGGTCCAGTCGCGCAGGGCGGCTCGGGAGGCTACGACTCTGCCGCAGAGAGGGGGCGATCTCGCTGGTATATCCGACTTTCTCCGCAGGCTGAAAGAGCATCAACTGGTCGTCCTGGGTTCGCCTGGTGCGGGCAAAAGCGTCCTCTCCATGCTCTTGGCCTGGGACTTCCTCCAGTCGACGCGTCCCGGTGAGCCCGTACCGGTCCTGCTGCCCCTGTCGTCCTGGCGGCCGACCATCAAGCTGCTGACGTGGATCACGCGCAGCATCACGATGCTCTGTCCGGACCTCGCGGATGAGCGGCGGTTCGGGAAAGACATCGCGACGCGGCTCATCCAGGAGCGCCGGGTCATGTTGGTACTGGATGGCTTGGACGAGTTACCGCAGACATTGCACGCCAAGGCCGTAGAGGAAATCGACGCAGCCATCGCCGATGGTCTCTGGGCGCTGGTGACCTGCCGTGCATCGGAGTACGAGAGCATCACGCGCACGGGAATCCACCTCACCCGAGCCATCGCGGTGGAGCTCGAAGCGGTCACGCCCGAGCAGGCGATCACCTACCTGGAGGACTCGACGGTAGCCGGCGACGACCGCTGGGTCCCCGTTGCCAACTTCTTGCGAAAATATCCGAATTCACGTTTGGCCAAGGCGTTCTCCTCCCCTCTCATGCTGTATTTGGCGCTGACCACCTACCGGATGATCCAGAACGATCCTCGCGACCTTCTGGAACCGAAACGATTCCCGACGCGGGCGGCGATCGAGTCGCACCTTCTCGAAAGCTACCTGCACACGGTGTACGCCGAGCCGTCCGGCATCCGATCCCGATACCAGGTCGATTCCGCACGCCGCTACCTCACCACCGTCGCACAACAAATGCGGCGGGACCGGACGTTCGACTTCGCATGGTGGCAGATCGATTCCAGGATCACCGGACCGCTGGTGGGTTCCGCCTACGGCTGCTTCTGCGGCTGGTTGTTCTTCATATTGTATGGGCCATTCCTTGGAATTTCCTCCGGCTTCGTCACCGGGGCTGCGGGCTATGCATCACACGCTCTGGTGAGGAGAGAACTTCGGCAGGCATACATTGCAGAGGACGCTTTCCACGATCCGAAGAGCGCCCTCCACCAATATGCAGGCATCGGCCTGCTCGCCGGTCTCATCTCGGCCGGCGGCGCAACCGGGGTGGTCGCATTGCTGCTGATCTTCGTGCTGGATGCGGGAGCAGCACAGGCCTGGCGTCACGGGCTCCTCGCCGGAAGCGCGATCGGCCTTGCCACACTCCTTGGATCCACCTGGGGTTCGTACCATGTGTCGCGCACCTGGTTCTGGTTGACGCGTCGACTGCCGTGGTCGCTCCTGAGGTTCCTCGATGACGCGCATGCTCTTGGAGTGCTGCGTCAGAGTGGAGCGGCCTACCAATTCCGCCACGCCCGACTCCAGATGCAGTTGACCAGGGAAAACTGGGAATCCCCCCGATCGGTGCGCCGCACATGGGGCGGCAAGAGTCATTGGAAACTCCTCTTGCCTCTGGTGCCCAGCGGGGCGCAGATCGGACTCGTGATGGTGGGACTCTACTTTGTCGTCGGAATTTTTGCGGGCTCCAACGAAGCTCCACTTTCATACCGTTCCGGGACCAGGCCCGCGGTCCACTTGTCTCCGGGCTGCGATATGAGTACCCCGGGGTGCAAAAAGCCCGTCATCAGGTCCCTGGATTGGACACTCCGGCAGGGTTCCGTACGGGAAACGACTCTGGCTGTGGAAGCCCCAAGAGAAGCTTCCTTCGTGGGCTTGGGTGGCTCCATCGTCGCCCACGGATGCTCAGGCGCCTCCGTCAAAGTGACACTGTCGCTGGGCGATCTCGCCCTGCCGGCTTTTGTCGTCCACAGCGACGCATCGAACCCCGATCCCCTGGCTAGGAAGGTTCCGCTGCCCCGAGCCGTCAGAATGGATGACCAACGGGTCGATATCGCCCTGCGCAGGTTGGACGACAAGACGTGCGATCTTTCAGTCCGGTGGTCGAACGCCAGTCTTGTCAAGGATGGCCTTTCCCCCTCCGCAAGGCAGCGGCTCGGCATCGCGGAGCCCTCAGACGTCTAAGGGGTTGCGGCGACGTTGCGGGAGCGGCGGACCTGTCAGCCCGCCTGCTCCCACGCCCCCGACTTCAGCTCCTTCAGGAACAGCCCGTCGAGCACCACCCACCCGGTCGCCCGGTCCACCACATCCACCGTGCGGCCGTCCAGGGCGGGCGAGGCCTCGGGATCCTCCATGGGGACGAGGAGCCACAGGCCGTGCGGGGCGTCAGCGGGGCGTCCGGCGGCGTTCTGCAACGCGACCAGCAACTCCCGTCCCCCCACCTCCCAGTAGCGGGCGACCAGCCCGGCCCGGTGAGCGAGAAGCACCGTGCGCGGGCCGGCGGCCGCCGCCAGCTCCGCGACACGGGCCACGACACGCTCCAACGCAAGCCGCGCGTAGGAAGCGAGGCCCGCGCCGATGGTCCCCGAGGCCGCGAACGCGGCATCCGCCTTCAGCAACGCCTGCCAGGGCGCCCGCTGCTCCTGGGCCAGCTCCCGCAGCGTCGCGAGGAGGACATCGTCCAGGGCGAGAGGCGTCACATCGAAGCGCTCCGCCAACCGTTCGGCCACACCGGGGAGTTCGGGGCCCTTGATCGTGAGAGCGACGAATCCGCCCCGTCGGCGGGCCGCCTGGAGGCGGGCGGCCCGGACCCGCCGGGGATCGCGGCCGAGCGCCAGTTCGCTCTGCGCGTCCTCGATCAGCGTCCGCGTACTGGCCAACCCGGACACCGTCTGCTCGGTATGCCAGGTGACGGCTTCCCGGGCACGCGGCAGGAAACGCTTGCGCTGCTGCTCGTAGGCGAGCGGGAAGCCGGCCTGGCCCAGGGCCTCTTCCAACTCCACGTACGTGGTGTCGGCGAGCACCGCCAGCGTGGGGAAACGGGCACGGACCCGGGCCAGCAGGTCATCGGTGCCGATCCCGGTGTCGGGCCGCACCCCCGCGGCGGCCTGCGAGATGCGCAGCGCCTGCACCAGGTCCAGGCCCAGCGGGTAGAGCTCCAGTCGCGGGGAGACACCGACGCCCCGTGCCATGGCAGCGGCCAGGTCGACGAGCCGGGTGTCGGCCAGCGGGATCATGCCCTCCGGTGCACCGATCGCGCGGAGTTCCCGCAGCACCGTCACCCGGCCGGGCAGCGGATCGCGGACAGCGACCTTGGCCGCCACGACGCCCAGTGCCGCGGCGTAGTCGGCGAGTTCGGCGGGTGTCGGCTCGTCCGCGCCGGGCTGGTCCTCCAGCGCCAGCAGCACGCGACCGTCGCGCCGCAGCATGGCCAGTCGGGCCGGAGGCTCGGAGCCGGCGTCCTCGTCCCGCTTGCGGGCCTCCGTGTCCACCGCCGCGCGGACCACGGCCAGCGACCGGGCCGGCGTATCGGCCGCATCGCCATCACCCGCCCCGTGCCGGACGCGCAGCTCGTCCGCCAGCTCCACGGCGGTCATCACTCTGCCCTGCTCGGAGAGTATCGCCGCCAGCTCGTCCCGGATCCGGTCCATCCACGGCAGACCCGCCCAGCGTTCGACCGCGGCCAGCTGGTGCGTGGAAACCGTGTTCTGGCTGATGTCGAGCGCCTTGGCGATGGCGGTCTGCGCCGGCCAGTCCCCCAGGTCGGCACCGCCCGGCAGTTGGAGGGTGGCGCGTACGACATCGGGACGCGGCTTCGTACGGCGCCCCTGGTTCTCCGGAGGCATGAGCCGCGCGGCCAGCGTCTCCACCGACTCCAGCGCCTCCTCGGGGGCGTCCATCGCGATCGCCACCGGTCCGCGGGGCTCGGGACGCTTGCGCAGATCGTGCGACCACTGGCGGTGGCGGCGGTTGAGCTCCTTGCGGATCGCGTTCCCGGCGCCACGCGCGCGCGAGATCGTGTGCGGAGGGACATCGAGCAGCGCCCCGACCGTCGAGGCGCCGAGGGACGCGGCGACGGACACGGCCCGCGGCGACAGCCCCGCCGCCTCCAGCGGTGTCTTCAGATCGGCGACCGCCGCAGCCTGCTCACGGGCGTCCTCGATGTCCTCGGTGGTCATCCCGACCGTGGCAGGCGTGGTCGCCGGACGCGCCGAGTCCGCCGTACGGAACAGCCGCCGCCACGCCTCCTGCATGTCGCGCAGGCTGTCGTAACGCTGTTCGGCATCACGGTGCAGGGCCCGCTCGAAGAACTGGGTGAGCCCTTCGCTCAGCGCCTGGTCGAACAGCTCGGCAGCGACGTACAGCTTGGCCTTCGTGACCGTCAGCGGGTCGATCGCGCCGTCGCCCCACACCGGGCGTTCGCCGGACGCCATCTCGTGCAGGGTGACCGCGGCGGCGTACCACTCGGCGTGGTCGTCGTAGCGGGCGCGGCGGCTGCCGCCCAGGAACGGGTCGAGGTAGCCGCGCGTACCCGCCTGGACGTCCCTGTCCGGTGCGTCGGCCAGGGAGAAGTCGAACAGCATCAGTTGCCAGGAGCCGTCACTGCGCCTAAACAGCCCCAGGTTGTCCGGTTTGATGTCACGGTGGCGCACCCCCCGGGCGGCCAGGGCATCCAGGGCGGCGAAGAGGTCGTTGCCGAAGCGCTCCAGCTGGTCGTAGCCCAGCCGGCCCTCACCGCGCAGACGTGAACCGAGACTGACCGGGTCCCGGTCGACGGCAGGGCGGAAACCCCCCGCGTACTCGATCTCCAGCACCGTGCGGCCGCCGAGCTCCCGGGGGTCCGCCAGCAACTTGACGATCTGTCCGCCGCCGACCTCCTTCAGGGCCGCGGCCTCTGCGTACAGGCGTGCGTCCTTCTCGTGGTCGAGGGCGACCTTGAAGACCCGCGGGGAGTCCGCCGGCCCCTCGGGATCGTCCCCGGTCCGGCGCACGAGCAGCGCGCGGGCCGTGGCGCCGGTACCGAGAACCCGGGTGACCGTCCAGGTGCCGTCCAGCGGCTGCCCGGGCTGTACCGTCAACGGGTCCGCGACCGGCGCACCCGCCGGTTCGGGGGTAGCCGCATCGGCCTCGGCCGCGTCCAGCAACCGCAGGAACTCGTCGGCCGATACCGGCCGGTGGCGTACGTCCGCCGCGGTTGCCTGGAACACCAGCTCGTCGAGAGCTGCGGACACTCCGTCGGCGACCGCGTACGGGTGCAGTCCGCCCTCGCCTGCCAGCCGGTCCACCAGCGCGCTGCGCCGCTCGGCGGGCGGGCGGCCGGTCAGCAGCAGATACGCCAGGCTGCCCAGACCGAACACGTCGAGATCCACCGGGTCGGCGAACTCCTGGCCGGACTCGGGGGCGAGATAGACCTGTGCGACATCCGCGATCAGGCCGGAGTCCAGCGGGCTGTCACCGAGGGAGCGGTGCAGTGTCGTCCGGAAGTCACGTGCCGCCGTCTGCCAGTCCGCGACCCTGATGACGGGATCGCTGCCGTCCTCCTCGGCCGAGACGTACACCGAACGGGCCGAGAGGGCACGGTGGTACAGGGACCGGTTGTGCGCGTAGCGCACCGCCTCGGCGAGCTGGCGCACCATGTCCAGTCGGTCCTTGGGCGTCAGCCGACTGCCGTACGCGTCGAGGTAGGCGTCGAGGCGCAGGTCCGAGGCGCGGTGACGGAAGAGAATCGCCGGGCCGCCCGCATGCTCCCGGATCTGCACGGCCTGCACGATGCCGCGGTGGTTGATGCCCTGCAGTACCTGGTACTCGCGGCGAGCCGCCCGGTCCACCGCGTCGCGCTGCTGCGTCGAGGCAGCCTGGCCGGCCAGGTAGATCCTCACCCGGCCGCTCTCCTTGACCAGGCCGTCGTCTCGGGTCGCGAGCCGGTCCTCCCAGCCGGGGCCCGCGTCCAGGGCGCGCGGCTCCAGACGCCAGTCGCTGCCGAAGCGCAGGTGAGCCATGGAGTGGCTGACGCCGATGTGCTTCATCAGCTTTTCCAGCAATAGACCGGTCCGTGGCGTGATGCGCCGGCTCTCACGCTCGGGCGGCAGGCCCAGCAGCTCGTCCCAGATCCCCGGAAGTCCGCTGACGCCGTCGTTGCGCCCGTAGACGGCGGTGCGCTGGAACTCGTCGAGATCGCTCACCAGGTCGGCGTCGTGCAGGAAGACCGCCGGTTTGATGAAGGGGACCAGCCTCGGGTCCTCGTTCAGGGCACGCGCCGCGCGAGTGAGCTGCTCCTTGAGCTCCTTGGCCTTGAGGTCGGTGAGGTGCAGGGGGTTCTTGAGGGTGCGTACCCGCTTGTCGTGGAACTGCCAGGTGTCACCGTGATTCACCACCCTGCCCGGGTGACCCTTCAGCTCCAGCAGGTACAAGCCGCCCGGCACCGCGATCAGCAGGTCGCACTCGTTGACCCGTCCTGAGGCGCCGGTGAACTGGAACGTGGCCCACGCCCGGTGCGGCTCGACCTGGGGCATCAGCTCGCGCACATGGTCGAGCCCCTCCTGCTCCCATCCGTAACCTGAACGGCGCGGCTGGAACCAGCGCTCCTGGTGCGGAGGAGGGCCGGGCTTCGGGGCGGACGGCCGCGCGGCTGACGTCACCGGGAGACCTCCAGGAGTGTCGGCATGGGCAGGGTACGGACAAGGGGACGCGGGGTCAGCGGCCTTCGACAGGGCGCAGGATGTGCTCTCTCTCGCCTGTCGGCGCCGCCCCCCGTCACACGGTTGCCGCCACTGCCCCTGCTCCACTCCCCCGACCGCATCCCCGACCGCATCCTAGTGCCGCGACCGGCAAGGCACTTCCAAGATGCAAGTGCGGCTGCGACGCGGCAAATCCGCCGACTCCCGCGACGCCCCGAAGTTCGTGAGTTCCGGCCACCGCCGCGAGGCAGGCTGCATCACCGGTTTCGGCCCTTACTGTTCGCCGAGTGTCATCCACTTCTCCGGTTTCTCCAGTGACGCGAAGCCCACCTTGGCATAGATCGCGTGTGCGTCCGCGGTGGCCAGCAGCACGCGGCGCAGTCCATAGGGCGCGAGATGCTCGCAGACGGCAGTGACCAGGGCGTTCCCCAGGCCCTTCCCCCGGCTCCCGCGAGCGATGTAGACGTCGCACAGCCACGCGAACGTGGCCTTGTCGGTGACCACGCGGGCGTAACCGACCTGAACGCCGGTGGCACTCTCGTACACCCCGAAGTTCAGTGAGTTGGCCATGGCTGCGTCCTGTTTCTCCCGGGACCGGCCCAGGGCCCAGTACGAATCTTCGGAAAGCCACTGGTGGATGACCGCACGGTCGAGACGGGCCGCGTCAGCGGATATGCCGTAGCCGACTGGGAGATCAGTGCTCATGGCCGCATATAAGCAGACCAGGGCGCCCCGGAGCCACCGATTAGCTCGTCCAGCACTCACCTCGGCCATGCGAAACGGCTCAGGTTGACCCAGGTCCGGTCCGGCATCATCCGGGCCAGAGGATCAGCTCGTCGAGGAAGAGCACGACGCCGTCGTAGTCGAGCGCCCGGGCGTGCTTGCTGATCCCGGTTGCCTAAGGGTGTTAGGTAAATGCATAATGGCTGTCGCCAAATGAGAGGAAGGTTATGGTTCGAGCAGGGCTGACCCCGGAGCGTCTGACCCGGGCGGGGGCGGAACTGGCCGACGAGGTCGGCTTCGACCAGGTGACCGTCTCGGCGCTCGCCCGGCGGTTCGACGTCAAGGTCGCAAGTCTGTACTCGCACGTGAAGAACTCGCAGGACCTCAAGACGAGGATCGCCCTGTTCGCGCTGGAGGAGCTCGCCGACCGGGCCGCCTACGCGCTGGCCGGGCGGGCCGGCAAGGACGCCCTGGCCGCCTTCGCGGACGCCTATCGCGACTACGCCCGGGAGCACCCCGGTCGCTACGCCGCCGCCCGGCTCAGGCTCGACCCCGAGACGGCAGCCGCCAGTGCCGGCGTTCGGCACGCACAGATGACGCGGGCGATCCTGCGCGGCTACGACCTGACGGAGCCGGACCAGACGCACGCGGTCCGGATGCTGGGCAGCGTCTTCCACGGCTACGTCAGCCTGGAGTTGGCCGGAGGCTTCAGCCACACCGCGGTCGACTCGCAGGAATCCTGGGCCTGGGTCGTGGATTCCCTCGACACTCTGTTGCGGAACCGGGCCGCACGCTGACCAGCAGTCCCCCGCACCGCCGGAGGCGGTCCACTGCGCCACGCACTGCTGAACATTTCCGATATCGAGGCTGAGGCAATGAACGCCAAGCACTACACGATCACCACACCTGTCACCGCGGATATGCTGCGCGGTCACCTCGACGTGGAAGCGACCGCGCACGGTCTGTTGCCGCATCGGCTGCCGGCCCGGGCTCGCCAACAGATCCCTGACAACCAACTGGCTGTGGCCGAGGCGCAGCCCTCCGGCGTGCGGTTGGTCTTCCGCACCCGGGCCACCACCATCGGACTGGACACGCTGCCCACCAAGCGGGTCTACCAAGGTTTCCCGGCCCCGGCGGACGGCCTGTACGACCTGCTGGTCGACGGCCGTCTCGCGGCCCAGACCACGGTGGCCGGCGGAAACGTCCGCACGATTACCGACATGGTCACCCAGTCCTCCGAGCTGTCGGAGGGGCCTGTCGGCACCGCCCGGTTCACCGATCTGCCGGCGCGTGACAAGGATGTCGAGATCTGGCTCCCGCATACGGAGATCACCGAGCTGATCGCCCTGCGCACCGACGCACCCATCGAGCCCGGGCCGGACAGCGGGCGCAGGGTGTGGCTGCACCACGGCAGTTCCATCAGCCACGGCTCGAACGCCGCCCACCCGACCGCCATCTGGCCCGCTCTGGCCGCCGCCCAGGGCGAAGTCGAGCTGATCAACCTGGGGTTCAGCGGCAGCGCGCTGCTCGACCCGTTCACCGCCCGTGCGATGCGGGACACCCCCGCGGACCTGATCAGCCTCAAGATCGGCATCAATGTCGTCAACACCGACGTAATGCGCCTGCGCGCCTTCGCCCCTGCGGTCCATGGCTTCCTCGACACCATCCGCGAGGGGCATCCGACGACGCCGCTGCTGGTCGTGTCCCCCATTCTGTGCCCGGTCCAGGAAGACACTCCCGGCCCCCTCGCGCCCGACTTCGACGGCGGAACCTTGCGGTTCAAGGCCACGGGCGATCCGGCCGAACGCGCCGCCGGGCGCCTGACGCTCAATGTCATCCGCGACGAACTCGCCCGGATCGTCGAACAGCGGGCGGCTGACGACCCGAACCTGCACTACCTCGACGGCCGTGGCCTTTACGGCGAGGCGGACTATGCCGAATTCCCGCTGCCCGACGATGTGCACCCTGATCCCGCAGGACACCGCCGCATCGCCGAGAACTTCGCGCGACTCGCGTTCGGTGGTGACGGCCCCTTCGCCACCAGGACAAGCCGACCAGGATCACGGTGACGGAGACCGACAGGCGGGGTCGTGGCTTGCCGGGGCCGACATCCGCTCGGGGAAGACCTCCCAGACCTCTGCCCGAAGAGCCCGCGCGACCTCCAGCTGGTCCGCCGTGGAATTGCGGCGGCATCGGTGATGCCAACTCCCCGGCTGCCCAACCTTGTCGAGAAGGCTGCCAGCCCGAACAGGCATCGAACGGTCCCTGAAACGACGAAGATCCCGACCGATCGTGAAGATCGGCGGGATCTCGTCAACCACTCCCGAGCTGACTCAAGAACAGTCGTGCGGTGGGCTGTTCACGAGTAGCTCTGATCAGTGCTGACAGAGGACGTCCGTAGATCGCTTCCCGTTTCCCGCGTGATCGTTTCCCAGCACCGGGTGAATGCTGTCGACCGCCTGTCCTACTGTGATCACCGTGCTTGGGAATCCGTGGTTCGAGATAGATGACCCTGACGATGAGTTCGGCTTCGATGCTGCCGAGCTCGCCTTCGCGACAGCTCTCCGCGAGCAGGCCAGCTCATGGGATGTCCCTTATGCCCATAGCTGGGTCGGTCGTCCCGAGGACGATTCATCACTCCTGGCCTTCGTGGGGCTGAGCGACAAGCACCGCAGGGTGTCGCTGGTCGATATCGGTGTGCACCTGGTTGGTTCCAGCGTCCGCGGCGACCGCCTCCACAATCAGCTCTACTTCCTCCCGGACCAGCCGACGAGCCTGGCGATGGAGGCGGTCGGGTCACCGCAGGAACTGGCTGAACGCACCGCCACATGGTTCGAGAGCCTCTTGCGGAAGCCGATTGTTCGCCACGAGTGGGAACACAGCGGCCAGGTCTACGCGACCCGCTACTTGTTCGCGGACACCGAGGAGGGGCTGGTCCAGAGCTATAACCAGACGCTGGCTCCGTCGGGGCAAGCAGAGGGCCTGATCGATGCCGGCCACGTACACGGTCGGGGTTGGATCCAGACCAGCGGGCTCGGCCGGCCCGATCGTATCGTCAGCATCAGAGGTGAAGCGACTGCCTGAGCAAGCCGTCACAGGGGAGATCGTTTCCCGTTCTGCGGCAGATTTCTGGCGGACAGGGTGAGGCGGCGGCGCACGAGATCGACCTCGACGATCCGTACGGTGATCTCGTCGCCCTCGCTCACGATCTGGTCGGGGTGCTCGACGGGCTCGTCACGGAATTCGGTGTTGTGCACGAGGCCCTCGACGCCCTCGGCGATGCGGACGAAGGCTCCGAACGGAATCAGCTTGGTCACCTGCCCGGCCGTGACCAGGCCTGCCTGGTCCGCGAAGGGAATGAGCGGGTCCTCTTGGAGAGCTTTCGGCGACAGCTGAACCTGTCCACGCCGGGTGTCTATGTCGATGATCTCGCCGATGACCCGCTGGCCGGCCGTGACGGCTTCCGCGGGATGGTCGATCCGCCGCCAGCTCAGTTCGGGCCCCCTGATGAACCCGGTGCACTGATCATCCGGTTCTCCGTCGAGGTTCACGAACACACCGAAGTTGTGGACGCTCTGCACCCGACCCTCGTGGGTTGCACCGCGTCGAAGGCCAAGAAGGAACGCTCGCAGAGACGGGTCCTCACACGCTGAAGCAGAGGCCAAGACGCATTCTTGCGGCCCGTCGACGGCTATCACTTCGAAGGTGAGCCGCTGCCCGAGGCTCACTGCTTCGGACGGATGCCCAATGGCCCTGCGGGTCAGATCGCCACGAGGGATACGACCCAGCACTCTCCCCGGACCGGAGAACCCGTCCAGTTCGACGAACGCCTCGCGTTCTTCGATGCCGATGACGCAGCCGGTGCGGACTTCGCCGGCCTGCAGCGTGTTCAAGAAGTTCTTCGATGCCTCGCTCGATTGGGGTTCGGTCACGCTCGTGACCCTACGACGCAGAGACCATCGAGCGGTAAGGCCATTGCGGGCGTGAGTAGTCCCTGGACGAAGGAGTGCAGACGCGAGGCGGGCGAGCGCGGTCGTTTGGGAGCATCTGCGGTCACCCTCTGCGATCTTGTTGCGGCTCGCCCTACGTTTGGCTGGGGCTTCCAGTGCCGCGAGGCCCCGATGCCGGCTGGGTGAAGGCAGGGCTGCGATGACGTCACTCTTCGAGCGTCTGGACACGGAAGAAGCCATCGTCCGCGGGGAGTTGTCTTCACTTCGCGAGAAGATCGCAACGGCGGAGGAACGGCTGGCCCACCTGACGATCACACGGGAGACCCTGCTCTCCCTGACAGGCCATGCCGGCCAGGCCGATGACAGCGCCGAACTTCAGTCCCAAGGGCAGGGCCCAGGTGACGGCGGGGACCTCGTGGATGGGTCGGTGCCCGAAGCGGCGCCCGGCGTTGCAACCAATCCCCGTGATCCGTCGGTCGGATCGGGGCCTCTGGAGTTGTCGGTGGCCCGTGAGCGAATGCTGGTGCTGCTGGCAGGGGCCGGGCGAGCGATGAAGGCACAGGACATCGCCGCGGCGATCGGCGAGGACATCTCGGATACCTCGAACGGTCGAAGGACGGAGACGACGCGGTCCCGGCTGAAGGCGCTGATCAGGGAAGGCCGGGTGGTAGAGGACCCCACGGGCTGGTTCGCGATCGCCCCGGCCACCAGGAACGAGCAGGGAGGTTCCGTACTGGTGTGAGCCATGCCGCGAGCGCGCGGCATCCAAGGGTGGCACCGCCGAGGGTTCAGCTCGGCGGTGCCGGGTTGCGTGACCGCCCAGCTGAGGGTGGCTTCCGCATGTCCGAGCGTAGTAGAGGCATTCTCCGCTCGGCGTCCGGAGCCACGAAGTTCGTCATGCCCGTTCGCTGTTTGGCGTTTCCGGGCACGGACCGAGGCTCAATGCGTTCTGTTCCGTTCGATATTGGTGCCTTCCGGCCACAGTGCGATACCGGTGAAGTGGGCCAGGCGGGCGATGGTCGCCACGTCGGGCCAGGACCGTCCGGCGAGCAGATCGGCGATGGCCTGCCGGTTGACTCCGGAGCCGGCCGCGGCGGCCCGCAGGCTCAGTCCGAGGCGATCGAGGGCCTGGGCGAGGGTTCGGGCGATCTGGCGGACCGCCTCGGCGGCCGGATCAGCGATGACCTGCTCGGGCCAGGCTTCCGGATCCTGGGTGAGCTGCCGGGGGGAGCGTGCGCGGGCGCGTCCACCGACCATGCGCGCACCACCTTGTCTGTTGTAGTTGATCAGCTGTGGAATGGCTGCTTGCCCGGCCGGTATGCATGGACCGTGGTCCTTGATCCCAACACCTCCGCGAAGATCACCCGGTACCAGCCTCGGGAGGCGTCCCCGCTCTGGGCGGAGGTCGCGCCGCTGGTGCGGTCCGTGGTAGCCGCCACCGTGACTGCGGTCCCCTACGACGTGGAGCGGTTGCTGCACGTCACCGGGCGTCTGGCGCTGTGGGCCGAAGCGAGCGGACTGGAGCGGTCTGCGGATGCGTGGTTGCGCAACGAGGTGACCGACGCGTTCGTCCTCTCGCGCGTCGGCGACATCGAAGGGTCGTCGGTGCGGACGTATCGGACCTGGTTGCTGAGGGTTCGGGATGCTCTGGCGTGGAGTGAGCGTGGGGAGGCAGCTCCGGCCCGGACGCATGCCGAGGCGAACACGTATCAGCCTTATACGACAGCCGAGTTGGCGGGTCTTCGGCACTGGGCCACTCACCTGCCTCGCCAGCAGAAGACTGACGCGCTCGCGCTGATGGGCCTGGGTGCCGGGCTCGGCCTCATGCCGAAGGAGGTAGCGGCGAGCCGGGGCGCCGATCTGCAGCGTTTGCGTGGGAACGGCCCGCTCTTGCACACCGCCGTCGACCGCCTGGTTCCGCTCGTCGCCCGCGCCGCCTGGGACACCGTCTTGGGAGAACTCGCAGACCAGGCCGGGCGCGGGTACTTGTTCCGCCCGCGGCGGACCACCGAGTACGCGAAGAACCTGATCGGTTCCTGGTCTCTCAACCACCGTCCGCCGGACAGCCTGCCAGCGGTGTCGGTGGGCCGGTTGCGGGCGACGTGGATCGTTGAGCTGATGCGGGCCCACATCGATCACCATCTGATCGCGCAGGCGGCCGGGCTCGCCTCGGCCGCCTCCCTGGCACGCTGGCAGCACCTCGTCCCTCCCATCGATGACGCCACCGCCGCACGGCTCCTGCGCGGACCTGAGAGGTGAGCAAGCCCCGGGCCTGGCGGAGTCCGGAGAAGATCAGGAAGTGCCGGCCACGGCCGGTCACCGACGCGCCGTTCGAGATCCCGGACTCGAAGGTCGGCCAGCTCGACGCTCTCCTGCACGGAACGGGTGTGCTCGAGCTGGTCGACGTCGAGCTGGCAGGTCGTCCCGGGCCGAAGGGTCTGCCGGTGCGGACCGTGCTGGTGGGACTGCTGCTGTCTCTGCACTACCACCGCAGCGCGAGCCTTGCGGATGTCTGCCGCGTGCTCCTGGACGAACTGCGGGCCCCTGCCCGGGGCTGGCTGGGGATTCCGGATCCCTGCTCGCTCGACGCACACGGGCGGCACGCGTTTACCCGTTGCGTCTACCGGTCCTTCGACCGGCTGACCACCGCTCTGGACCCCTTCCGCTGCGACCGGCGCCGTCGGCTGCCCGCTGACGAGGCCATGGTCGTGGCCTCGGCCTGGGAGGACACGGATGCCGAACGGGTTCGCCGCCGGGCTCTGCTGCAGGAGATCAGCGACCGCCTGGTCCTGATCACCGTCCGCCTCGCTCACCGCCGGGGCCTGTTCAAGGGTTGGCAGGGCGATATCGGCGTCGACACCACCCCGGTCCCCGCCTGGCATCACGAGCCCAGCGAGCATCGTGGTCTCGCGTCCGTCGAGATCACCGCCGGCTGGCACCACTGCGGCGGCTCCGACGAAGGGATCTTCGGGCACTCCGCGACGCTCCTGGTCGCCGCCAGCCGCAGGCACCCAGCTAGCCACCCACAAGCCGGCAAGCGCGTCAGCCGGCACCCGCAGCTCGTGCTCGGCCTTGTCCTGGACAGCCCCGGCAAGCGGATCGGCCCGAACGCGATCCACGCCCTGACCGCTCTGGCCCCGTTCAGCTTCCCCACCGGGATCCTGGCGTCCGACCGCGCCTACACCGACCAGGTCTCCAAACACTTCGCCCAGCCCGCAAGACGCCTCGGCTACCAGCTCGTCCTCGACTACAAGCGAGAGAACCGGGGCATCCAGGGCACCTACGAAGGCGCCCTGCTTGTCGACGGTTCCCTCGCCTGCCCCGCCATGCCCACCGCCCTCGCCCAAGCGACCTCCGACCTCAGCGACAAAGCCGTACGCGGCATCGACGACGACACCCTGCTCCGTGAACAGATCGCCGCCCGCGAGCCGTACTACCTGCGCCTCAAGGAGTCCGCGGACGAGCGCGGCGCGATCCGGCTCCAGTGCCCGGCCAGCGGACCGTCGCCCGCAGTGGCCTGCCCCCGCTTCAACCAGGTCCACCAGATCCCCGCACCGCGGCCCGCCACCGTGGACCTCACCAACCGGCGGGCCACCGCCGCACACTCCGCGGCCAAGCCGACCGTCCCAATCCCTCAGTCGGAACGCCTGCGAGCCCTGCCCGAGAAGGAACTGCCGCGGATCTGCCGAAAACCGACGATCACGGTCCGGCCCGGCGACCTCGGCAAGCGCGACAAGTTCCGCCAGGACCGGCACTACCTCCACCCCAGCTGGCAGGACACCTACCGGCCCGAACGGGCGAACATCGAAGGGGCCAACGGGAGGCTCAAGAGCCACGGCATCAACATCGCCGACCCCAGCAAGCGGCTCGCCCACGGCCGCGTCGCACAGTCCATCCTCCTCGCCCTGATGGTCTGCAGCGCCAACCTGCAGATGCTCTTCAGCTGGGACCAGACCACCGCCACCACAGCCAACGGGAATCTCACGGATGTGATCGCGGAGCTCACGGAAGAAGCTCCAGCCGCCATCACCGCGAACGGGCTCTCCCCGCCCCAGCCGCCACCGATGGTCCACACGAGCACCTGACACCCCTGCACCACACGACGAGCTCAAGCACGCCCAACAGCAGCCCCGGCACCCCTCACGCACCTGAACCACCCCGTACCCCAGGCCGATCCACCGCCAGACAGCGTCTCGAGGCCCCGCCCACGTTCGGACACCATCTCGAACACACCCCACAAACGCCGAGATCCCGCCCAGCCTTTCGGCTGAACGGGATCTCGAGACGATCCTTGAGAGCTACTCAAGAACTGTCGTGCGGTGGACCTGTGGGGATTTGAACCCCAGACCCCCTCGATGCGAACGAGGTGCGCTACCAGACTGCGCCACAGGCCCTTGCAACGAGTGAAACTCTAGCACCCCCACGGGAGTGCTCGGAAATCCGGTCCGTGCTGGTCAGCCGAGTCGGTGTCGCAGCGAGGCCCGAAGGTGCTCACTCGTTGGCGGCACGGGGGCGTTCCCCGTCCTCGTACTGGTCGAAGAGCGGAGTCCGGCCGCGGTCGCGGGTGCGGCGGGACTGGTCGGTGCGCTGGCGCGGCGCCGGGTCGACGGGGGGTGCCACGGGGTGCGAGGTGCCCGTCTGGGTGGGCTCGGCGGTGCTGGAGCGGGCCGCGCTCCAGGTCTCCGGGTTGCCGACCTCGATGCCGCCCGTGGCGCGCGGGGCGACCGGCGCGGTGACGTACGTCGGCAGGGGGACCGGGACCGGCTCCCAGCTGTCGCCCTGGGCCAGGCCTCGTTCGCGCTGCTGGTCGACCCATTCGGCGTGGTCCGTCTGCTCGACCAGGGCGCGGCGGCCGGCCTCCTGCGGGGAGATCACCGATGCGGGCTCGGGCTCGGGGCGGCGCGCTTCGGGCTCCTCGTCGGCCTCGGCGGCGGCCACCGCGGCCGGCTGGTGCCTGCGGGGACGGTTCTCGCGCAGATGCTGCGCCGCCACCTCGGCCCGCCGCCGGTCCATGGTGAAGGCGAACCGGCGCCGCTCCTGGGCGCGCAGATGCACGATGTACGCGCTCAGCAGTACCGCCGGAACCGCGGGTGCCCAGAGGAAGCCGAGGCCGCCGACCGCCGCGACGACCGCACCGAGGGTGAAGGCGAGGAAGAGGACGATGGTGGTACGCCGACGGCGCGCGAGGACCTGGAGGCGCTGGGCGCGCCGGACGCGCTCGGCGTCCGTCCCGCCGGTGCGCGGGCGCGCGCGAGGCACGGAACCGGGTGCGGGACGCTCCCGGTCCGGGCGCTCACGCGTGCGCGCCGGGTCGTACACCCGGGCTTCGGTATGCGCCTCGGGCGCGGCAAAGGCCCGGACGTCCACGGAATCCATTCGGTCCGTGACGGCGTCCGGGTCGACGTCGGGCCCCGCCTCCTCGGTGGTGCGCTCCTGCAACTCCTTGGCGTACCGGCGCTCCATGGCCGCCCGTCCGGACAGCAGCCGGATGGCGGTGCTGAAGCGTTCCGTCGGACGGGCTTCATTGAGCTCGTCCTGCCTGCGGAGCCACATCGGCACCAAGTAGGCGGCCCAGGCCCCGACAATGACTGCGTAGATGAGGCCGCTGCTGCTCACGTCTCACACCGTAGAGGGGTTTGCGCGGGGACATCGGCCAATTGGCCCGGTGTGTCGCACGATCCGGCTGATATCAAGGACTTTTTTTGTGATTGTTCAGATCAGCAGTGTGGGTTTGCGCATCCGATTGCTGTCATATGCTGATAAAAATCGAACACTTATTTTATTTCCGGTGGCGTTCCGGGTCGTGTCCGGTGCCAGCGCCGGAGCAGCCCGTCGGGTACTTCCTCCGCGGTGAGCGCGTAGACCAGATGGTCCCGCCAGTCGCCGTCGATATGGAGATAGCGCGGACGCAGACCTTCCTCACGGAATCCCAGTTTCTCGACGACCCTTCTGCTGGGCCCGTTCTCCGGCCGAATACAGACCTCGATGCGGTGCAGTCCGACCCTGCGGAAGCAGTGGTCGACAGCAAGGGCGACCGCGGTCGGCATCACACCGCGCCCCGCCACGTCCTGGTCGACCCAGTAACCGATGTGGGCCGAACACATCGAGCCCCAGGTGATCCCGGCAACCGTCAGCTGGCCGACCAGACGGCCCTCGTACTCAATGGCGAAGGGCAGCATCCGGCCCGCGTCGGCCTCGCGGCGCAAATGACGGACCATCTGACGGTACGTGGGGCGCCGGGCCACCGGGCCGCCCGGGGCGGGCGGCGGCACGGTCGCTTCCCAGGGGCGCAGCCAGTCACGGTTGCGCCGGTTGACCTCGCGCCACACGCGCTGGTCGCGCAGCCTTACCGGACGGAGGGTGATCTCGCCGTCTTTGAGGATCACCGGCCAGGTCGGGACGTTCAGCTCGGACTCCCGGGTCGGGGGTGATCGCCGCCACGAAGCTGGTCGACGGCGTGCACCAGGAGACGTGCGAGGACGGCGAGACCGTCCCGCACCCCGCCGGTGGAGCCCGGCAGATTCACGATGAGTGTGTGGCCGGCGACGCCCGCGAGGCCGCGGGAGAGCGCGGCGGTGGGCACCTTGCCGCGGCCCTCGGCGCGGATCGCCTCGGGGATGCCGGGGATCTCGTGGTCGAGGACGCGGCGGGTGGCGTCAGGGGTGCGGTCGGTGGGCGAGATGCCCGTACCGCCGGTTGTGACGATGACGTCGTAGCTGGCGGCCACCCCGTCGCGCAGCGCCTGTTCGACGGGATCGCCGTCGGGCACGACCTGCGGCCCGTCGACGGCGAAGCCGAGTCGCGTGAGTGCCTCGGCGATGAGCGGTCCGCCCTTGTCGGCGTAGACACCGGCCGCGGCGCGGTTGGAGGCGGTGACGACGAGAGCGGCGTACGGGGCTGTCGGCGCGCCACCGAGTGGAGCCTCGGGGTCATCGCCGGGCTGCCCGGTTCCGGGCGCAGTCATGCGTCCGCTCCGTCCGGTGCGGTACAGACGTAATCGCCGGACTTGCCGCCCGACTTCGACTCGACCCGCACATCCGTGATGACCGCCGCCTTGTCGACCGCCTTGATCATGTCGATCACCGTGAGCGCGGCGACCGAGACGGCGGTCAGGGCCTCCATTTCGACGCCGGTGCGGTCCGTGGTCTTCACCGTGGCGCTGATCTCCACCGCGTCGTCGGCGACGCTCAGATCGACCTCGACGCCGGAGACGGCGAGCGGGTGGCAGAGCGGGATCAGGTCGGGGGTGCGCTTGGCGCCCATGATCCCGGCGATACGGGCGGTGGCGAGGGCATCGCCCTTGGGGACCCCTTCGCCGCGGAGCAGCTCGACGACGCGCGGCGCGACGAGAACCCGGCCGCTCGCGCGGGCCATCCGCGCGGTGACGTCCTTCTCCGAGACGTCGACCATGCGGGCCGCGCCCGCGTCGTCGATGTGCGTCAGCCTGTTCTGCGTACTCAACTAACTCCGCCTCGCGGTAGGGCGCCGGTTGCCCGCTCGGCCCGCACCGGGGTGCGGGCCGGGGGCCCGGGGATGTCCCCGGGAAGGCACAGCGGCAGATACCGTACCGCCACCGCCCGGGGGTCAGCGGAGCAGGATCACCTCGGTGTCCGTGCCGGGCTCGGCGGAGATGACGTCCTCGGGCAGCACGATCAGCGCGTCGGCCTGGGCGAGAGCCGCGATCAGATGCGATCCGGAGCCGCCGACGGGGGTGACGGTGCCGGCCTTCGCGTCGTACGTACCGCGCAGGAACTGGCGCTTGCCAGACGGCGAGGTGAGTGCCTTGTCGGTGTTCAGCGTGGCCCGGACGGTGGGGCGGTTCACATCCTGAAGTCCCATCAGGGCGCGGATCGCGGGCCGTACGAACAGCTCGAAGGAGACATACGACGAGACGGGGTTGCCCGGGAGCGCCAGCAGCGGCGTGTGTTCGGGGCCGATCGAGCCGAAGCCCTGCGGCTTGCCGGGCTGCATGGCGAGCTTCCGGAAGTCGATACCGCTGCCGGGCTCGTCCTCGTCGCCCACCGACGACAGGGCTTCCTTGACGACGTCGTACGCGCCGACGCTGACGCCTCCGGTGGTGACGACTATGTCGGCACGGATCAGCTGGTCCTCGATCGTGGCGCGGAGCGTGTCGGCGTCGTCGGTGACGGCGCCGACCCGGTAGGCGATCGCTCCTGCGTCCCGGGCGGCGGCCGTGAGCGCGAAGCTGTTCGAGTCGTAGATCTGTCCGCCTGTCAGCACTTCGCCGGGCTGCACCAGTTCGCTGCCGGTGGAGATGACGACGACGCGCGGCCGGGGCCGTACCTTCACCGTCGAGCGGCCGATCGCTGCGAGCAGCCCGATCTGCGCCGGGCCGATCACGGATCCGGCGCGCAGGGCCAGATCGCCCGGCTTGACGTCGCTGCCGCGGGCCCTGACATGGGCGCCGGCCTCGACGGGGCGGTGCACGCGGACCTCGCCGCCGGCGCCCTCGGGGGCGGCGCGGTGGGCGAGCATGGTGTCGGCGGCGCCGTCGCCGGTACCGCCGTCGGTCCACTCGACCGGGATCACTGCCTCGGCGCCGGCCGGCAGCGGGGCGCCGGTCATGATGCGGGCAGCCTCGCCCGGGCCGACGCTCTGGTCGCCGGGCAGCCCGGCGCTGCCCGCCGCGACGTCACCGATGACGGTGAGCACCGCGGGAAACTCCTCGTCGGCGCCCGCCACATCGGCGACGCGGACCGCGTACCCGTCCATCGAGCTGTTGTCGAATGGCGGCAGGGCGATCTGCACGATGACGTCCTCGACGAGGACGCAGCCCTGGGCGTCGTGCAGTTGCAGCTCGATGGGTTCGAGCGGCCGCACTGCGCCGAGAATGTCTTCCAGGTGCTCGTCCACCGACCAGATCGTGCTGCTCAAAGTGCTACATCTCCTCGGCGACGTAACTGCGGAGCCAGGTCCGGAAGTCCGGGCCCAGGTCTTCACGTTCGCACGCAAGTCTGACAATGGCACGGAGGTAATCGCCCCGGTCACCGGTGTCATAGCGGCGTCCCTTGAAGACGATGCCGTGCACGGGGCCGCCGATCTTCTCGTCCTCGGCGAGGAGTTGCAGGGCGTCGGTGAGCTGGATCTCGCCGCCGCGGCCCGGCTCGGTCTTACGCAGTATGTCGAAGACGGCGGGGTCCAGGACATAGCGGCCGATGACGGCGAGGTTGCTGGGCGCCTCGGCCGCGTCGGGCTTCTCGACCAGACCGGTGACGCGCACCACATCGCCTTGGGCAGTGGGCTCGACGGCCGCACAGCCGTACATATGGATCTGCTCCGGGGCGACCTCCATCAGCGCGACGACGCTGCCACCCTCGCGCTCCTGTATCTCGACCATGCGGGCCAGCAGTGGGTCGCGCGGGTCGATCAGGTCATCGCCGAGGAGGACCGCGAACGGCTGGTCGCCGACGTGCGGCGCGGCGCACAGCACGGCGTGGCCGAGGCCGCGCGGGTCGCCCTGCCGGACGTAGTGCATGGTGGCCAGATCGCTCGACTCCTGGACCTTCTGAAGCCGTTCGACGTCTCCCTTGCGGGTGAGCGCGGACTCCAGCTCGTAATTGCGGTCGAAGTGGTCCTCGAGGGCGCGCTTGTTGCGGCCGGTGATCATCAGAACGTCGGAGAGACCGGCGGTCACCGCTTCCTCGACGACGTACTGGATCGCAGGCTTGTCGACGACAGGCAGCATCTCCTTGGGGGTGGCCTTGGTGGCCGGCAAGAAGCGGGTACCGAGGCCCGCGGCCGGAATGACAGCCTTGCTGATCCTGGTGTGCGACTGAGTCATGCACAGAACCATAACTGGTACGTATGGGCGGAAGGTGAGGTTCCGGTTAACTTTGTACACCTATATGCACATACGAGAGAATTCAGGTGCCGATGAACACCGATATGCCCCAAAAGGCAATGCTCAGGCGTGAACTGCTGGCCGCGCGGCGCCTTCTGACCCGTGAAGACGTGGAAAACGCCGCGTCGGTTCTGTCCCAAGGCGCATTGAATCTTCCGGAGCTGTCCGCGGCCCGTACCGTCGCCGCGTATGTCTCGGTGGGGAGTGAGCCGGGCACCCGCGCCCTGCTGGACGCGCTGCGTGAGCGGGGCGTACGGGTGCTGCTGCCGGTGCTTCTCGCGGACAACGATCTGGACTGGGCGCCGTACGAAGGAGCCGGTCGTCTGGTCCGGGCCGGCCGCGGGCTGCTGGAGCCGGACGGGGAGCGCCTCGGCCCCGACGCCGTCCTGGACGCCGATGCCGTCCTGCTGCCGGGCCTCGCGGTGGACGCGCGCGGGATGAGGCTCGGTCGTGGCGGCGGCAGTTACGACCGGGTGCTGGCCCGGCTCGCCGCGGCGGGGGCGCACCCGGCGCTGGTCGTCCTGCTGTACGACAACGAGGTGGTCGCGCAGGTCCCTGAGGAACCGCACGACCACCCCGTGGACGTGGTGGTGACACCGGCTGTGACCCGCCGGATGGGCCCTACGGTTTGAGGGTCAGGGTGTCGGTCGTCGACTTGGTGACGGCGTTCGTCCCGAAGGACCAGTGAAGCAGTTCACCGTTGAGCCACTTGTCGGTCTGATCGGTGTAGTGCGCACTGAACGCGTGCCCGGAGGCGCCGGTGAGGTTGATCCAGCGGGACTTGTCCCAGTCCCCCACGTTGACCACCATCCGCATCGACGGAACCCAGACGACCTCGTAGCCGCCCGCCGCATTCCAGCCGGTGGCGTTCACCGCGGCCTCGCCGCCGCCGAGATTCCACGGGCCTCGGTTGAGGACCCGCTGGAGCGGAACGGGGCCCTCGGTGCCGAGGGTCTGGTTCTTCAGGGTCAGCTGGTGCAGCCGACCCCAACTCCAGGTGCTGATGTCCTTGCCGAGCTCGGCGGTCAGCTCCCAGTGGGCGTCCTCCATGGCGCGGGCGAAGAGCTCGTCGCGGTTATCGATCGCTTCGTCCCGACCGCGCGCCGGCGTCTTCCACCAGTCGCTGTTCGGGTCGTCCATCAGGTTTGCGACCACCTGGTACCAGCGGTCACCGCCGTCCGGCTGCGCCGAGTCCGCGTCACGCTGGCCGCACTCGCGCACCAGCTTGCCCTGCTCGTCGACCGGGCCCGAACTGTCGGCCTGCGGCACGTACAGGCACTCGCCCTCGACTCGCAGCTCCTTGGGCAGCTTGTCACCGAAGGCCAGCTTGAGGATGTTGCGCCAGACCGCGTTGAAGTACGCGGCCGCGGCCGAGTCGGGTTCCTGGGTGTAGTCCCAGCCCTCCAGGAGCTTCTGTGCCTCGCGGACGCTCTTGTCCGAGACATTGATCTTCATCAGCTCGGGCACCAGCAGCGCGGCGATCTCGCTGGTGTTGTCCATCTGCATTTTCTGCATGTCTGCGGTCGAGATCTTCCCGCCGCCCTTGATCTTCGACTGGATGAGGTCTTCGATCCGCTGGCTGCGGGAGCCGTAGCCCCAGTCCTTGGTGAGCAGGTAGGGATACTTCTCCTCGTCGATGACGGCCTGGTTGGCGGTGACGATGTAGCCGCGCTTCGGGTTGTACTCGTACGGCAGCTCGTCGAACGGGATCGGTTCCTTCTTCCAGCCGTACTCCGAGGACCAGCCGGGGCTGGGCATCGTGCCGTCGCCCTGAACGCGGACCGGGATCTTCCCGGGGGCCTGGTAGCCGATGTTGCCCTTGGTGTCGGCGTAGATGAGGTTCTGCGAGGGAACCTCGAAGTGCTCGGCCGCCTTGCGGAAGCTCGTGAAGTCCTTGGCCCGGTTGAGCTCGAAGACCGCGTCCATGGACTGGCCGGGGTCCAGCGCCGTCCACTTCAGGGCGACCGCGTAACCGTCGGCCCGGTCCGGGGCCGAGTTGCCGACGGGAGCCTTCTCGCCGACCTTCTCCAGTTCGCTACTGCGGTCGGAGACCAGCGGACCGTTGTTGGTCTCGCGGACGGTGATGTGCCGGCTCTCGCCGCCCGCGACCTTGATGGTCTCCTCGCGGACGGTGAAGGGCTCGACCTTGCCGTCGTACATGTAGCCGTCGTCGGAGACCTTCTCCAGGAAGAGGTCAGTGACGTCCGCGCCCAGGTTGGTGAAGCCCCAGGCGATGTCCTGGTTGTGGCCGATTATCACGCCGGGCATGCCGGAGAAGGTGTATCCGGCGGTGTCGTACTGGCATGTCGGCGTGATCTCGCGGCAGTGCAGCCCCATCTGGTACCAGAGCGAAGGCAACTGCGGCGCCAGGTGCGGGTCATTGGCGAGCAGCGGCTTGCCGGTCGTCGTGTATTTGCCGGAGACCACCCAGGAGTTGGACCCGATGCCGTTGCCGTTCGGGCCGAGGAGCGACGGGATCTCGTCGAGGGTGTCGGAGAGCGAGGAGAGCTGGGTGTTCAGGCCCTCGGCGGCGCCCGCCGCCGTGCCCGAGCCGGCGCCCGTCGACGGCGTCGCGGCCGGGTCGAACTCTCCGCTGGCCGAGGAGACCGCGCCATCCCGGACGATCGGCTTGTGCTTGTCGTACGGGTAGGCCGGGTACAGGTCCTCGATCTGCTTCGCGTCGAGCCTGCTGGTCATCAGCGAGCGGTCGATCTCGTCCTGCATGTTGCCGCGCAGGTCCCAGGCCATGGCCTTGAGCCAGGCGACCGAGTCGACCGGGGTCCATTCGGCCGGCTTGTAGTCGTTGGTGAAGCCGAGGGCGGCGTACTCGACGGAGATGTCCTTGCCGTCGCGCCCCTCGAGGTAGGCGTTGACGCCGTCCGCGTACGCCTGGAGGTTCTTCTTGGTGTCCGCGGACAGGACCTTGTCGTACTCCTCCTGGGCGACCTCGTGCCAGCCGAGCGTGCGCAGGAAGGCGTCCGTCTCGACCTGTCCTTCACCGAACATCTCGGAGAGCCGACCTGCCGTCATATGACGGCGGACGTCCATTTCCCAGAAGCGGTCCTGTGCGTGCACGAAGCCCTGGGCACGGAAGAGGTCGGCGTCGGAGTCCGCGTACAGCTGCGGGATTCCATAGCTGTCGCGCTTGACGTCGACGTCACCGTCGAGGCCGTCGAGCTTGATGGAACCGGTCGTCTGCGGGTACGAGGCCCGCACGGTCGATACGGACCAGAAAGTGCCGTAACCGATACCCGCGACAAGCGCCAGCACCAGGACGATCACGATCAGGCGGGCACGTCGCCCCTTCTTCCTGCCGGTCTTCCCACCGGTGGAACCGGTGGTGCCGGAAGGGGCGGTTGTGTTGGCGGGCATCGCTGTCCTTCGAGGGGCAGGTGGTCCTGGGAGTGCAGGAGCAACCATAGGCGCAGCGCAAGGGCGGCTCTGACGCGGCATCGGGATGGTTCGAATTGCCCAGCGATCGTACGAATGATCGAGCGCGTCAAGAAAACGTTAAAGATTAGGTAAGGTAACGAAGTATCGGCCGCCAACGGCCGATGCCGAGGGTCGAAAAATTCGGCAGGCGCACGCAGGGAAGGAACGGCCACTGACTGTCCACACGCTCAACGAACTCCTGCTCGTCTGCTCACTTGTCCTGCTCGTCGCCGTGGTGGCGGTGCGCATTTCGTCCCGCAGCGGGCTCCCCAGCCTGCTCCTGTACCTCGGCATCGGGATCGCCATAGGGCAGGACGGCATCTTCCACGTCACGTTCAACAATGCGGAACTGACCCAGGTGATCGGCTATGCCTCACTTGTCGTGATCCTCGCCGAGGGTGGCCTGGGCACGAAGTGGAAGGAGATCAAACCCGCACTGCCGGCTGCCGCGGTGCTCTCGACCGTCGGCGTCGCGGTGAGCGTCGGCGTCACCGCGGCCGGGGCGCACTACCTGGTCGGGCTGGACTGGCAGCAGTCGCTGATCCTCGGCGCGGTCGTCTCGTCGACGGATGCCGCCGCGGTCTTCTCCGTGCTGCGCAAGGTGCCGCTGCCCGCCCGGGTCACCGGAGTCCTGGAGGCCGAATCCGGCTTCAACGACGCGCCCGTCGTGATCCTGGTGGTGGCCTTCTCGACCAAGGGGCCGATGGAGAGCTGGTACGCACTGGTCGGCGAGATAGCCCTGGAGCTCGCGATCGGTGCTGCCGTCGGTCTCGCCGTCGGCTGGCTCGGCGCGTTCGGGCTGCGACATGTGGCACTGCCCGCGTCCGGGCTGTATCCGATCGCCGTGATGGCGATCGCGGTGTCCGCGTACGCGGTCGGTGCCCTGGCCCACGGCAGTGGCTTCCTCGCCGTCTATCTGGCCGCGATGATCCTCGGCAACGCCAAACTGCCGCACTGGCCCGCCACCCGCGGCTTCGCCGACGGACTCGGCTGGCTGGCCCAGATCGGCATGTTCGTGCTGCTCGGGCTCCTGGTCACCCCGCACGATCTGTACGACGACTTCTGGCCCGCGGTCATCGTCGGACTGGTACTGACCGTGGTGGCACGTCCGCTGGAGGTCTTCATCTCGCTGGCGCCGTTCAAGCTGCCCTGGCAGGAGAAGGTGTTCATGTCCTGGGCGGGGCTGCGCGGCGCCGTACCCATCATCCTGGCGACCATTCCGATGGTGTCCGGAATCGAGGGCTCCACCCGGGTCTTCAACATCGTCTTCGTGCTCGTCGTCGTGTACACCCTCATCCAGGGACCGACCTTGCCCTGGATGGCGAAGGCCCTGAAGATCGCCCACGATCCGGCCGAGGCCGCCGACCTGGGCATCGAGTCAGCGCCGCTGGAGCGGCTGCGCGGCCATCTGCTGTCGGTGGCGATCCCTGGGAAGTCGAAGATGCACGGCGTGGAGGTCGGGGAACTGCGGCTGCCCGCCGGGGCCGCGGTCACCCTGGTCGTACGGGACGAGAAGAGCTTCGTACCGGCGCCGTCGACCGCGCTGCGGCGCGGCGACGAACTGCTGGTGGTCACCACCGACCAGGTGCGCGACGCGACGGAGGAGCGGCTGCACGCGGTCGGCGAGGGCGGCAAGCTCGCGGGCTGGCTGGGGACGAGTGGCAGCGGTGGCGAGAGCCTCGCCGGGCCTCATGTGGCACATGAGGTGGCGCACGCGCTGAAGGCCGCGAAGAAGATGGGGAAGGCCGACGGGCGGAAAGGGCGCCGCTGAAGGCTGTCTAAGGGCGGACGCCCTTGCACACAATCAGAGGTGTGCAAGGGCGTCCGCCTGTATCATGCAGGAAACTTGATCGGCGCCTGCAGTGGGGCCGGTCAACCAGATCGACCAACCCGATCGACCAACCTGAACGACCAACTCTGCCTGATGCAGAGCTGGCGCGACCGTATGGCGGTCGTGGCGTCCTCCGCCTCTGCTGAGCGCCCGGCATCTACCGCAGTTCCGCGCGAAGAGGACAGCTCTCGGCAGCACCCGCACGAGCCCGCACCACCTGCGTCGGCCCGGACCTGCGGGAGCTCTGCCACCAGGCGGCAGAAAGGCATGGACCGTGGCGTCCACGGTCTCCGACCGCCCCGGTTACGGGCAGTTGCTGCGCACCCCTGGTGCGTGGACGTTTCTCCTGGCGGGCTTCGCCGCACGGCAGCCCTTCGCGATGCTGACGATCGGCATCGTGCTACTGGTTCAGCACACCACCGGCTCGTACGGCAGCGCAGGCTCCGTCGCCGCCGTGACCGGTGTCTCCATGGCGCTGTTCGCACCACAGACCGGCAAACTCGCCGACCGTTTCGGCCAGCGCGCCGTGCTGCTGCCCGGTGTCCTGGTGCACGCGGCATCCGTATCTGTGCTGACGGCGCTGGCGCTGGCGGACGCGCCCCTGTGGGCCCTGTTCGCGGCGGCCGTGCCGACCGGTGCGTCCGTTCCGCAGATCGGGCCGATGGTACGGGCCCGCTGGGCAGCCGTACTGGGCGCTGCACCGGGCCGCAATGCCTCGCCGCTGATGTCCACCGCGGCGGCCTTCGAATCGGTGACGGACGAGTTCACCTTCGTCATAGGCCCGGTGCTCGCCACCGCACTGTGCACGGGAGTGCACCCGGCGGCCGGTCTGATCACGGAGGCTGGGCTGACCCTGGTCGGCGGACTGCTCTTCGCCGCTCAGCGCCGCACCCAGCCCGCGGTGCGCAGCACCGCGTCCGGCACCTCCCAGCGGCATGCGTCCGCCCTGTCCGTACCGGGTGTACGGGTGCTCGCGGTGGCCTTCCTGGGAATAGGCGCGGTCTTCGGCGGCATGCAGGTCTCACTGACCGCCTTCACCGAGGAGATCGGCCGGCCCGGGGCAAACGGTCTGCTGTACGGGGTCTTCGCAGCCGGCAACATGCTGGCCGGGATCGCCTGCGGCGCCATCGCCTGGAAGAGCGGCCCCCGGCGGCGTCTGATCGTCGGGTACGCGGCGCTGACCCTGACCGCGTCCGGGCTGTGGGCAGTGCACTCCGTGCCCCTGCTGGCCGGCCTCGGACTGCTGGTCGGGCTCTCCATCGCCCCGGCCCTGATCAGCGGCTACACACTGGTCGAGGCGCTGGTGCCGGGGTCTGCCCGGACCGAGGCGTTCACCTGGCTGACCGGCTCGGTCGCCCTCGGCCAGGCAGCCGCGGTGACGGTCGCCGGGCGGCTCGCCGACGCCCACGGCGCGAGCACCGGTTTCGTGGTACCGCTGGTGGGGACCGCGCTGGCGCTGGTCACCCTGGTGGCACTGCGTTCGAGACTGACACCGGCCCGCGCGACCATCACGGCCGCACGCGGCGCGGTCCACCGCGACCTCGATCCTGTCGCGGCCACAGAGTGATGATTCATACGCTCGCATCAGTCAGCGTCGAAGCGTCGAAGCGTCAGCGGAATACGTCAGTGTGACTTCTCCGCCACATGATGTGGCAGCTTTTCGCCTCGGAGGCCACCCGACAGCCTCTCAGGCCAGCGGCCCCCAATGATGACGGCCAAGCCCTGACCGCTGCCCTCTCTGGGCAGGTGACAGACATAACTGCAAACAGCGGCCCGCAGCAGCTACCATGGACGACTGTTAGCACTCATCGAGTGAGAGTGCCAGGAGGAAGACAAGTGCCGACCTATCAGTACCAGTGCACCGAATGTGGCGAGGGCCTTGAGGCGGTGCAGAAGTTCACCGATGACGCCCTGACCGTGTGCCCGAGCTGCGAAGGACGCCTGAAGAAGGTGTTCTCGGCGGTCGGCATTGTCTTCAAGGGCTCCGGTTTCTACCGGAACGACAGCCGTGGCTCCTCGTCGAGCAGCACGCCGGCGTCGTCCTCGGCGAAGGCGTCCGGTTCCGCTTCGTCCGATTCGTCGTCGTCGGCGGGGTCGGACACGAAGTCGTCCGCCGCCTCCTCGTCCGCCGCGTCTTCTTCGTCGACCTCGTCGACCTCGGCGAGTGGTACGTCGGCTGCCTGAGCCGAAACCGCACTTCCCCGAGGACCCCGCCGATCCGTTCGTCGGGGTCCTCGGCGTTTTCCCACGCCGTTAGTGTGATCGCATGGCAAACGCAGAGATCGGTGTCATCGGCGGCTCGGGCTTGTACTCCTTCCTGGAGGACGTCACGGAGGTGCGTGTGGACACCCCGTACGGACGGCCGAGCGACTCCCTGTTCCTCGGCGAAGTCGGCGGTCGCCGAGTCGCCTTCCTGCCCCGCCACGGACGCGGCCACCATCTGCCGCCGCACCGCATCAACTACCGGGCCAACCTGTGGGCGCTGCGCTCCGTCGGCGTACGTCAGGTGCTCGGCCCGTGCGCGGTGGGCGGCCTGCGTCCGGAGTACGGGCCGGGCACCCTGCTCGTGCCCGACCAACTGGTGGACCGCACCAAGGCCCGGCCACAGACGTACTACGACGGGGAGACCCGGGCCGATGGCGCGGAGCCGAACGTCCTGCATCTGGGCTTCGCCGATCCGTACTGCCCCGATGGGCGCAGGGCCGCGCTGGCGGCGGCTCGCGCGAAGAACTGGGAGCCGGTGGACGGCGGGACGCTGGTGGTCGTCGAGGGGCCGCGCTTCTCGACCCGGGCGGAATCGCGCTGGCATGCGGCGATGGGCTGGTCGGTGGTCGGGATGACCGGGCACCCGGAGGCGGTCCTCGCCCGTGAGCTGGGCCTCTGCTACACGACGATGACGCTGGTGACAGACCTCGACGCGGGCGCGGAGGCCGGGGAGGGGGTCTCGCACGGGGAGGTGCTGAAGGTGTTCGCGGCCAATGTGGACCGGCTGCGTGCGGTGCTCTTCGACGTGGTGGCCTCGCTGCCTGCGGAGGCGGACCGCGACTGCACCTGCTCGCATGCGCTGGACGGGCTCGAGACGGGGATCGAGCTTCCTTAGCGCCGTGGGTGGCGGTTGCGGCGTGGTGCGTGACGGTTGCGGCGTAGATGGGTGACGGGGTTATCCACAACACTGGGGCCGTCCACAGGCTTCGGCAGGAAACTCATGGACGGTGGATCGTGAGGGGTGTTCGTCCGAAACTCCTCACGGCAGGTGGTGTTGGCCATGTTCCCGTCGCTCCCGTCTGTGTCCTCTGAACGTTTCACTCCGGTTGCCGGGGAGGTATGTCCGACGGCTCCGGGGCCTCCGGCGCCGGCTCCCCCGCCCAGTGGTGTGCCCACGTTCGAGCCGTTGCGGGTGCGCGGAGGCAGTGGGCACCGGCTGCGCCGGGCTTTGTGGCGGCAGCGCCGCGCTCTGGCCGCCGGGCTTGCCCTGACGGCTGCCGTGCTGGCCACGACGGGGCTGGGTGGGGGCGGTGCGGGCGGCGATACGGCGCACGCGTCAGGGGCAGGGAGCACGGCCGGGGCAGCGCCGGAGCGGGCGCGGCGGCCAGTTCCGTTGGTGTCCGCGCCGGTCCGGATCGCGGATGCGGGGACGGTGCGGCTGTTACGGCCGGGGGACCGCGTCGATGTGATCGCCGCGGAGGGGACCGGATCCGATGCCCGTGTGCTGGCGAAGGGCGCACGGGTGGCAGATGTACCGGAGGCCACGGCCGAAGGGCTCACGGAGAACGGTGCGCTGATCGTGCTGGCCGTCCCCCGGGGCACGGCCGCCTCGCTGGCCGGTGCGGGTATCTCGGCCAGGCTGGCGGTGACCCTGTGCTGATTCGCACTGATGAGCTGTCACGTCTCCCGACCAACGCCGCGAATTGGGTGCGGGACGTACGGCAGAAGGACCGGCAGCAGCGTCGTCGGACCACCACGGAGCGGGGCTCAGATGTGGTGGGGCGGCTTCTCGTCGAGGAAGCGCGCCAGATCGGCGGCGCTCCCACCGGCCGGGGCCCGCTCACCCCACCCTTGGTCCGTATCGTCCGCGGACTGCTGGTCCAGCGGATCGTCGAAGACCAGAGCCGGCTCGGGTTTCGTCTGTTCCGGCTGGGTCGGCTTCGAATCGCGCGGGCTGGGGGCAGGGGCGGTGCTCATATCTCAAGGGTACGGCCCTGGTCAGCGATCCTCGGCAGGGTGAATCCGTTCGCCCGTCCGGCTCGAAGCCCGCAGGACGGCTCGAAGCCCACCGGAGGGCTCGCAGTGCGTCAGACGGCTCGCAGTCCGTGGGACGCGAAGATCTCGCGGGCCGAGGCGGCCTGCTCGGGGGTGGGTGACGGGGTGTCGTGCAGGGTGAAGGGCCTGCCCAGCGCCTGCCACTTCGCCTCGCCGAGCTTGTGGAAGGGGAGGACATCGACACGGGAGACATTGCCGAGGGAGGCGGCGAAGGAGGCGACACCGTCGACGTTGGCCGGGTCGTCGGTCAGTCCCGGCAGGAGTACGAAGCGGACGTGCACCTCTTTTCCGAGGCCGGCGAGGCGGCGGGCGAAGTCCAGGGTCGGCTCCAGCGGGCGACCGGTGACCTTGCGGTACGTGGCTCGGTCCCAGGACTTGATGTCGAGCAGGACCAGATCGACGTCGCGCAGTAGGGCGTCGGTGGCTCGGGCGCCCAGGAAGCCGGAGGTGTCCAGGGCGGTATGCAGCCCCAGCCCGTGCTTGAAGCGGTGGAAGAGCTCACCGGCGAAGACCGGCTGCAGCAGTGGTTCGCCGCCGCTGATGGTGGCGCCGCCGCCCGCGGCCCGTATGAACGTCGTGTACTTGCCCGCTTCGGCAAGGAGGTCGTCCGCGGACATCCGGGTGCCGCTGCGCATCCGCAGGGTGTCGGGGTTGTGGCAGTACAGGCAGGCCAGTGGACAGCCGGCCAGGAAGGTGACGAAGCGGGTGCCGGGGCCGTCGACGCCCGTCGACAGATCCCAGGAATGGACCGATCCGGAAATCGGCCGACGGGTGGCCGCACCCGCCGGAGTGACGGAGGCGCTGATGTTGTCGATGTCGCCGACGTTGTCAACACTGCCGACGTTGTCGACGTTGTCGAGGAGTGCGGCCATGGCAGGGCCTCCTGTGCGGGCGGGGCGTTCGGTGGTCTGGCGCTGTGGGTGCGGAGCGCGCGACGCCGGGGCCCCACGGGGGATGGGCTCCCGACGCCGCGCGGTTCAGGGGGATCGGAACGATCAGGGAGGGTCAGAGCAAGCCGTGGAAGGTGCGGTTGATGACATCGAGCTGCTGCTCGCGGGTCAGTCGCACGAAGTTGACCGCGTACCCGGAGACCCGGATGGTCAGCTGCGGATAGTTCGCCGGGTGCTCCATGGCGTCTTCCAGAGTCGCTTTGTCGAGCACGTTGACATTCATGTGGAAGCCGTCGCTCGCCATGAATCCGTCCAGCACGCCGACGAGGTTCTGGACACGCTCCTCGGGGGTGCGGCCGAGTGCGTCCGGCGTGATGGTGTTGGTCAGCGAGATGCCGTCCTCCGCATCGTCGTACGGCAGCTTGGCGACCGACAGGGCGGAGGCGATGTAGCCGTGCTCGTCGCGCCCGTTCATCGGGTTGGCGCCCGGAGCGAACGGGGCGCCCGAGCGGCGGCCGTCCGGGGTGTTGCCGGTCTTCTTGCCGTAGACGACGTTGGAGGTGATGGTCAGCACCGACTGGGTGTGCACCGCGTCCCGGTACGTCGGGTGCTTGCGGACCTTCTCCATGAAGTCGTGGACGATGGAGCGGGCGATGGCGTCGGCACGGTCGTCGTTGTTGCCGTACGCCGGGTAGTCGCCCTCGATTTCGTAGTCCGTCGCGAGACCTGTCTCGTCCCGGATCACCTTGACCCGGGCGTGCTTGATGGCGGAGAGCGAGTCGGCGGCAACCGACAGACCTGCGATGCCGCAGGCCATGGTGCGCAGGATCTCCTGGTCGTGGAGCGCCATCTCCAGGCGCTCGTATGCGTACTTGTCATGCATGTAGTGGATGACATTGAGTGCGTGCACATACGTCCTGGCCAGCCAGTCGAGCATCGCGTCGTACCGCTCGGCGACGGTTGCGTGATCGAGGTACTCGTCGGTGACCGGCTCGAAGCCGCTCACCACGAGCTTGCCCGTCTTCTCGTCACGGCCGCCGTTGATCGCGTAAAGCAGCGCCTTGGCAACGTTCACACGGGCGCCGAAGAACTGCATCTGCTTGCCCATAGCCATCGCGGAGACGCAGCAGGCGATCGCCGTGTCGTCGCCGTACTTCGGGCGCATCAGCTCGTCCGACTCGAACTGGAGAGCCGAGGTGTCGATGGCGGCCTTCGAGACGAACTCCTTGAATCCGGCGGGGAGTCGCCGCGACCAGAAGACCGTGAGGTTCGGCTCGGGGGCCGGGCCCAGGTTGTAAAGGGTCTGCAGGGCCCGGAAGGTCGTACGGGAGACGAGCGGGCGGCCGTCCTCACCGATGCCGGCCATCGACCAGGTGACCCAGGTCGGGTCGCCGGAGTACAGGTCGTTGTACTCCGGAGTACGCAGGAAGCGGACGATACGGAGCTTGATGACGAAGTCGTCGATGAACTCCTGCGCCCGCTCCTCGGTGATGAGTCCGCGCTCGATGTCGCGCTGGAGGTAGACGTCGAGGAAGTTGTCGATGCGGCCGATCGACATGGCCGCGCCGTTCTGCTCCTTCACGGCGCCGAGGTAGCCGAAGTACAGCCACTGCACGGCCTCACGACCGGTGCGGGCGGGCTTGGAGATGTCGTGGCCATAGGACATCGCCATCGCCTTGAGCTCGTTCAGGGCCTTGATCTGCTCGGCGATCTCCTCGCGGTCCCTGATGACGTGCTCGGTCGGCCACTGCTCGCGGAGGGCGGCCCTGTCGGCCTCCTTGGCTGCGATCAGCCGGTCGACGCCGTAGAGGGCGACGCGGCGGTAGTCGCCGATGATGCGGCCGCGACCGTAGGCGTCCGGCAGTCCGGTGATGATGCCGGAGGAGCGGCAGGCCCGGATCTCGGGGGTGTACGCGTCGAAGACGCCCTCGTTGTGAGTCTTGCGGAGACGGGTGTAGATCTCCCTGACATCGGGGTCGGCCTCGTAGCCGTACGCGTTCAGAGCACCCTCGACCATCCGCCAGCCGCCGTTGGGCATGATGGCGCGCTTGAGCGGGGCGTCGGTCTGGAGCCCGACGATCAGATCGCGGTCGGCATCGATGTAACCCGGCCCGAAGGCATCGATCCGGGACGGGGTCTTCACGTCCACGTCGTGAATACCGCGGGCGTTCTCGTCCGGGAACATCGAAAGGAGCTTCTCCCAGACCGCGGTGGTCCGGGCGGTGGGGCCGGTGAGGAAGGAACTGTCGCCCTCGTACGGGGTGTAGTTCCGCTGGACGAAGTCGCGGACGTCGATCGCGTCGCGCCACAGTCCGCCCTCGAAGCCGTCCCAGGCCCCGCTGCCCGTCGTCGTCTCTGCCGCAGTCGCCGTCATGGCCCGCACCTTCCGAGATCGTCCGTGCGCCTCATTACCGCTGCGTCCATTGCACTCCCGATTTCCGCAGTCGCGGGCCCGCAATGGTCCCTGCCGAAGGGTCCAAGGTCCCGTCAGATATCGGACCCGGTCCGACATAGTCGCGCTGACCTGCGGCTTCTCTAGGGACTTTGGGCCCTCGTTCGCTTGTGAATGTGTTCACAAGAATTTCCCGACCCGAGCCCGCCTGGGCGCCGCCGACCGCGTCTGATGTGCTGGTCCGGGAGTCCAGTGAGGAGCACGCAATGACGGAACAACGGCAGAAGCCGACAGATCTCTCCATCGCGCAGCACACATCGACCATGTCGTCCGGGTCGTTCGACACGCCGGCCGATGCCACCGGGCCGCTCGATGCGCTGACCGATGTTGCCGGGCTGCGCGTCGGCCATGCGCAGGTGGCGGACACGGGTGCACTGAGCGGCACCACCGTGGTCCTCGCCCCCGAAGGCGGTGCGATCGCGGCCGTCGACGTACGCGGCGGCGGCCCCGGCACCCGGGAGACGGACGCGCTCGATCCGCGCAATCTGGTGCAGCGCGTCGATGCCGTCGTCCTGACAGGCGGCAGCGCGTACGGCCTGGACGCGGCGTCCGGCGTAATGGCCTGGCTGGAGGAACAGGGGCGCGGGGTGCGGGTCGGCCCCGATCCGGCGCACGTGGTGCCGGTGGTCCCCGCTGCGTGCATCTTCGACCTGGGGCGGGGCGGTGACTGGCGGGCCCGCCCGGACGCCTCGACCGGCCGCGCGGCGGTGGAGGACGCGGCGGGTACTGAGCCTGGGGCGCCGGTCGCCGAGGGGGGCGTCGGCGCCGGTACGGGCGCGGTCGCCGGGCAGCTCAAGGGCGGGGTGGGCACGGCGAGCACGCGGCTGGCGTCCGGGATCACGGTGGGCGTGCTCGTCGTGGTGAACGCGGCAGGTTCGGTCGTCGATCCGCGTACCGGAGTGCTGTACGGGGAGTACGGCGCCGCCGAACCGCCGGTGTACCCCGCGCCCGAGGTCCACCGGGCGGCGCAGCAGCGCCTGGCCGAGGCAAGGGAGGCGAACGCACGGCCGCCGCTCAACACCACGCTCGCCGTCGTCGCCACGGATGCCGATCTCACCCGGGCCCAGGCGCAGAAGCTCGCGGGTACGGCGCACGACGGACTGGCGCGCGCCGTCCGCCCCGTACATCTGCTGACCGACGGGGACACCGTTTTCGCGCTGGCCACCGGCGCCCGGTCACTGGATCCGCAGAACCCGATCGCACTCAACGACCTGCTGGCGGCCGGAGCGGACACCCTGACCCGTGCCATCGTGAAGGCCGTCCGGGCAGCTCAGAGCATCGACGGCCGCCCCGGCGGCAGCTACCCCGCGTACAGCGACCTCTACGACGCACACGGTCACCGCTCACGGCCGTCGCCGCACAGCCACCCGGAGCCCGACTCGCCTCCCGGGTAAGGAAGTTCGGGCGATGCGCCAGGAACCATCTGCGTGTGTCATACGTTTTCCTGAACCCCGGTCACGAAGTCGGACCCAGGGACTACGTTAAGCACGCACCAAGTAACACGCGGCGACGGCCTGGAGACACCACCTTGAGCGATCCGTACGAGACAACCGAGCAGCACCTCGAGCGACTCCTGCGACGGGCACTCAACTCTTTCGACCTGCCCGACAGTACGGTCGAGAGACTCGGTACCGCACTCGCCCACAGCAGTTCCCTGCACTCCTCACACCACAGTCCCGTACTCCACCGCGAGACCTACCGGCATACGTATCTGCTGTCCGACGGCACCCCCTTCACCCTGTGGGAGCTGGTGCACGGCGGTCCGCGGAGCGCAAGCGACCCGCGGCCACGGACGGAGCCCGACCTCCGGCACCACGAGCTGTACGACGAAGAGGCCGATGTACATATCGCCGCCGCCCGGCTGACCGGCGGCTTCGGCGAGGTCCCGGCGTTCGGGGACGACGGGCCGCAGGGCGACCTGGAGATACTCACAGTCCTGATGGCGGCTCCCCCTGGCCCGCTGCCCCGGATGTACGCCCCGGACAATTCCGCCGACCACGCCCGCCGCGTCCTGCGCCGCGCGGAGAACAGCGACGGCCCCGGCGAGGAGACCGCCCGGCTGCTGCGCACCGCCTTCGCCCACCACATCACCCAGGTCTTCGGCCGGCAGTGCCAGGTGAACGGGCGGGACGCCGGATTCACGCTCTACGAGCACGCCTTCCTGCTCCTCGACGGCAGCGAGACGAGCCTGTGGGAGGTCGAGCACACGGCCACGCCGGACGGCCGCCACATGTGCGAGGTGTACGGCGACGAGGACGCCGCGCGCGTAGCCATGGAGAGCCGTACACGCATCTGCTGACCCGAGGGCCAAAGCCCCCGCTCGCGCCCACACGCCGGTGCCGCGCCCCGCCGGGGTGCGGCACCGGTCGCGCTTCAGGACATCAGGGCGTCAGCGCGGCGCGGGCACCTGCCGAGTGCGCACAAATGAATGAGCCCCGGCGCCAGGGGGGGGTGGGCGCCGGGACTCAGTTCAGGGGGTCACACGAAGCGACCTGTTTCGGAGGTTACTGGACAAAGACTCACGCCGCAGCGTCAAAACCCGTGTCGTGGGCCATTCGCTTCAGTTCGAGCAGCGCGTGCTTCTCGATCTGGCGGATCCGCTCACGGGTCAGCCCGTGCTGCTTGCCCACCTCGGTGAGGGTCCGCTCACGGCCGTCCTCGATGCCGTACCGCATGCGGATGATCGATGCGGTGCGGTTGTCGAGCTTGCCGATCAGGTCCTCCAGCTCCTCGCTGCGCAGCAGCGTCATCACCGACTGCTCCGGCGACACCGCGGAGGTGTCCTCCAGCAGGTCACCGAACTGCGTCTCGCCCTCGTCGTCCACGGACATGTTGAGGCTGACCGGGTCACGGGCCCAGTCCAGGACGTCGCCCACGCGCTCCGGCGTGGTGTCCAGCTCGGCGGCTATCTCCATGTGCTCCGGCTCGCGCCCGTGCTCGCGGTTGAACTCGCGCTGCACCCGTCGGATCCGGCCGAGCTCCTCCACCAGGTGGACGGGGAGCCGGATCGTACGGGACTGGTCGGCTATGGAACGGGTGATGGCCTGACGGATCCACCACGTCGCATACGTGGAGAACTTGAAGCCCTTGGCGTAATCGAACTTCTCGACCGCGCGCACCAGGCCCGCGTTGCCCTCCTGGATCAGGTCGAGCAGAGGCAGCCCGGCCCGCGGATAGCGGCGCGCGACAGCAACGACGAGCCGAAGGTTGGAACGGATGAATATGTCCTTGGCGCGCTCGCCCTCGGCGACCAGCGCCTCCAGCTCCTCGCGCGTGGCTCCGCCTGCATCGCTCTCCACCGCAGCGTCGAGAATCTGCCGTGCGTAAACACCCGCCTCGACGGTTTGCGACAGCTCGACCTCCTTTGCGGCATCGAGCAGCGGCGTACGCGCGATCTCGTCCAGGTACATGCCGACCAGGTCGCGATCGGCGATCTCTCCGCCCGCGGCGCGAACACTGCTTGCCCGGCTGGTCCCGCCGGCGGCGGACGAACGACGGGCGACGGCACGTGTTGCCATGCGTGCTCCCTTGCTCAGTAGGTCGCGACACCCTTCCGGGTGCCCTGCATCCGATGGAAACAACGACTGGAATCCGGACAGAATTCCCATGCCTGGCATTCATTTTCGCGATCATGCAGTACCCTGTCCCGCCGCGAAGGGAATGCGCATGCCGAGCATCCAGACAGAAGTGCAGGTCAGACCGGGCGTCGAAGGCGATTTGGTGACGCTCACGGACATCTGCAACCAATACGTACGTGAGACCGCGCTCACATTCGATACGGCCCCTTTTCACCCGAACGGCGGCTGCCGCGGTTTCGTTCCCGCTGCAAAGACGGCCCGCACCGTCTTCTGGTTGCTCAGGATGTCCGCTCCGAGGTGGGCCGGAAGTTCGGGCACGTACTGGGACGTGGCCCGGTACGAGAAGCGGCTGGGGCCGGAGTCCTAGGGCCCGGCCCGGTCGCGGTCTAGGTCCACGGCCCGTTACACCCCGCGGGTGCCGCGCCTAGCGTGCTGCCGTATGAGCGACACAACAAGCACGGGCGGCACAACCAGCAGCGGCGGCGCAACAAGCAGGGACGACATACCTGGCACGACCACCAAGGCCACCGGTGATGCCACGGGCACGCTCGACGAGGCGCTGGAACGCCTCCACACCGCAGGCCCCGAGCGGAACGGCTGGCTGAGCAATCACGGCCCGATGGCCGTCGAGGCGCTGGTCCGGCACGGTCAGGCACCGGCCGTCCACCGGTGGCTCGACCACTACAGCCACAAGCTGGAGGACATGCCGGACACCATGTCCCGGGTGACCGCGGAGAACTGGCGCGAAGCCCTCGGTGACCCGCGCCGGATCGCGGACTGGACGGCGCACTTCGAGCGGGAGACGGCCGAGCGCCCCTGGCGGGACGTCCTGACCGAGTGGTGGCCGCGACTACTGCCCGGCATCGCGGGCGGCGCCACCCACCCCGTGATCCGGGTCGGCCACTGCGTACGCACTCTGCTCGCAGGCGAGGCGAGCCCGCCCCGGATCACCGAGCTCGCCCACGGCCTCGGCTACTGGGCCGCCCGCCACCAGCCGCTTCCCCCAGTGACACCGCTGGCGCCCGCACCGAGCGCCGCGGCCGCGCTTGACGCCGTACCGCCGGTGCCCGGGCAGAGCGGCGGCATCCGGGACCGGCTGGCGCAGCTCACTGCGTTTCCGGTGTGGCCGCAGCGGTTCACCGACGACCCGGACGAGGCGCGGGCCCGGCTGGAGGAGCTGGTGCGGGCCGCAACCCACCGCTATGCCACGCACGGGCACGGCGAACCAATCATGCTGGTGCATGCCGCGACCGCGCCCAATGCCGTGCTGCGCACGCTGCCCGCGCTCCCCCGCGCGCTGTGGGTGCCGAGCCTGAAGGCCGCCTGGGCGGCGAGCGCCGCCGTCACCGCTGCGTACAGCCCGGCCGAGCCGGCCCCGTACACGCCGACGACAGCGTCCGCCGAGGAGCTCTTCGCACGGGCGGCGGCGCACGGCGACGATCACACGATCAAGTTCACGGACACCGCACTGGACGTCGGCGATGCGACGGCCCTCGCCGCCGCACTCCGCTCGATCGAGTTGAACCCACCGGCCCTGTGACAGGACCTGTGACAACTTCACGTCACGCGTTACGCGCCCCAGGCCGGTGTTTCATTCCTCAGTGGGCGACGACCGGGACCTTGAACTCGTCCTCGACAGCGTCGGTGTCACCCGAACCGGAGGCGCCGGTCGCCGAGGGTCGCCCGGCGTTGACGAAGGTCAGCGCGATCGCGGCGGCCAGCACCAGGATGCCGACGGCCCACCAGATGGCACCGGTGAAGCCGTGCACCATCGACTCGAGCTTCAACAGCTCCGGGTCGGTGGCGCCGAGTGCGGCGTGCGAGGTGGCGTACGCCGTCGTGGCCGACGCGGCAATCGTGTTCAGCAGCGCCGTACCGATCGCTCCGCCCACCTGCTGCGAGGTGTTGACCATCGCAGAGGCGACACCCGCGTCCCTCGGCTCGACACCGTGCGTAGCCAGCGACATGGCCGGCATGAACGCCGTACCCATACCCAGCCCCAGCAGGAGCTGTGCGGGCAGGATGAGCGTGGTGTACGAGGAGCCTATCTCCAGCTGCGTCAGCAACAGCATGCCGACGGCAGCGACCAGGAAGCCGGGGCCCATGAGCTTGCGCGCCGGAACCCGGGTCATCAGCCGGGCACCGATCTGCGTCGAGCCGGTGATCATGCCCGCGGTCATCGGGAGGAAGGCGAAGCCCGTCTTGATCGGCGAGTAGCCCTCCACGACCTGCAGGTAGTACGTCAGGAAGAGGAACAGCCCGAACATCGCGATGACGGCCAGACCCAGCGAGAGGTATATGCCACCGCGGTTGCGGTCCAGCACAACGCGCAGCGGCAGCAGCGGCGACTTGGTCCGGGCCTCGGTCAGGACGAACGCCAGGAGCAGCACACCGGACGCGACGAACATGCCGATGGTCAGCGCGTCCGACCAGCCGGCGGACTCGGCGCGGGTGAATCCGTACACCAGCGAGATCAGGCCGAGCGCGGACAGGACGACGCCCGGGATGTCGAGCGACGAGCGGTTACGGCTGCCGGCCGGCTCACGGATCACGAAGTACGCGCCCGCGGCCGCGACGACCGCGAACGGGATGTTGACGAAGAACGTCCAGCGCCAGTTCAGCACCTGGGTGAGGAAGCCGCCGAGGAGCAGGCCGACGGCGCCACCGCCACCGGCGATCGCACCATAGATGCCGAACGCCTTGGCCCGCTCCTTGCCATCGGTGAACGTCACGGCGAGCAGCGACAGGGCAGCAGGGGCGAGCAGCGCGCCGAAGGCGCCCTGGAGCGCACGCGAACCGAAGAGCATGCCCTGGTTCTGCGCCGCGCCACCGAGTGCGGAGGCCAGCGCGAAGCCGATCAGGCCGACGACGAAGGTCCGCTTACGGCCCCAGAGGTCGGCGATCCGGCCCCCGAAGAGCAGCAGTCCGCCGAAGGCGAGGGCATAGGCCGTGATGACCCACTGCTTGTCGGCATCGGAAATGCCCAGGGCGGCCTGGGCATGCGGCAGCGCGATGTTCACGATCGTGGCATCGAGCACGACCATCAGTTGCGCAAGGGCGATGAACGCCAGTGCTTTCCAGCGGCTGGGGTCCGGGAGTGGGACATCAGGTGCTGTTTTTGACATGGAGGTATCCGCCTAAGGACGCGCATGGGCGCGCGAGGTCGTGAACTGAAAGGTCGGTGAACGGGCAGTCGGTCGAGGACGGTCGGCGAGTCGACCGTCGGTGAAAGGGAACGCGGGGAAAGGGAACGCGGGGAAAAGGGAAGGGATGGTCAAGGTAAACCGGGCACACCGCCGGGCACCTGGTTCAGGAGCCCGGTGCGGTTGTCATGGCCGGCGCCGCAGATCCTCCGAGGTCGCAGCCGTTCCGGGCAATTGGGACCGGGCCGGAGCCTCCAGTCCGTCCAAGAACAGCTGTAGATGGCGGTGGGTGAACCGGTCGATGTCCGGGCGGCAGGTGCCGGGCAGTGGCCGGGTGAGCTGGGAAAGGGCGACCAGTACGTCACCGACGCCGATGTCGGTACGCAGGCGCCCCGCGGACATGGCGCGCGCCAAGAGCCCTTCGACGGCCTCTTCGAGGCGTCGACGCTCAGCGCGCAATTCAGGATGGCCCTTGTCGAAGCGGCCGGACAGCATCGGACACAGCGCCCCGATCCGTTCGTCGGCCGCCGCGTGCACGAAGCGGCCGAGCGCGGCGAAGGGATCGGCCTCTTCGGCCGTCGCCTCCTCCGCACAGTCGGTGATGCGTGAGGTGACCGCGAGCACGACCTCGTGCGTCAACGCGGCCCGGTCGGGGAAGTGCCGGTAGAGCGTGGCGTTGCCGACGCCGGCGCGGCGGGCGATCTCGTCGAGCGGTACATCCGGCCCGAACTCGACGAACATTTCGCGCGCGGCCGTCACGATCCGCTCCCGGTTGCGCAGCGCGTCGGCCCGCGGACGGGTCGTCCGGGGCTGCGCCGCGCCCGTGGCGCTGCGGGTGACGGTATCCACGACGGCTGCCCCTGCCTTCCGGCTCTTCCGGTTCTCGTTACGACGCTCTTGGTCAGTGCGGCGCTCTTCGTGCTTCACGGCGCCCCCTTCACGTAACCGGGGACTGCCTCCCCGGTTACGCGGGGACACAGGTTCAAACGGGGAAAGGATCCCCGGATATTTCCCATCACAATATGACCTGGGGCACACCTCGAAAGCAGGAAAACCAACCGATCGGCGCACCCAACGAGCGGTCCCGCACCACCCGTCACAGGCTGAACCACAGAGAGCAGTCCGGGCCGGCCGACTGCCGCGGACCCCGAGGCGCCTCTATGGAGAAACCCCGCCACCGGATACGCAGACGCCGCCACCCGCTCGCGCTCGGCTCGGCAACAGCCCTGGTGATTGCCGCAACAGCCACGGCCAGCAGCAATCTCCCGATACCCAGCCGGGGCCCGGCCGACCCGGCGGTCCAGGCCCCCTCGACGGGGATCGCCCCGTGCCGGATACCTGCGACCCTGGGCGTGCAGATGTCGGAAGGCATACCGACACCGGCGAACTACGCCCGGTCCACGGGCAGGATTCACGCCCTCAACCTGATGATCGACTTCCCGGACGCACCGGGCCCCGAGCCGGCAATGGACCGGTACGCCGAATTCTTCCCGCAGACCACCAACTGGTTCCGGACCGGTTCGTACGGGCGACTCGTCTACATCCCCGACGCTCCCGTGAAGTCCTGGCTGCGGATGCCACTGCCGTTCTCGGAGTACGGGATAGACCGCGGATCACCGTACGAGCCGGGCTACCACCGCCTCGTCCAGGACATAGTCGCCGCAGCCGACCCGAAGGTCGACTTCGATGCGTACGACCTGGTCAACATCCTGGTCACACCGAACGCCGGGCCCTCCGCCCTGGACACCGTCCTGTCCGTGACGTTCTCCGGCAATGACGACGCCCCGCACGCGGACGGCGTCCCGCTCGGCAACACGTCCTTCATCTACAGCCGCCAGGACGACGGCTCCGGATCGTTCACACAGACCGGCTACCGCGTCCTGCCGCACGAGAACGGCCATATCTTCGGCCTCCCCGACCTCTACACCCTGGAGGGCGGCGGCTCGGTGGGGCACTGGGACATCATGTCCGAGGACTGGGGGGTCAACAACGATCTGCTGGGCTGGCACAAGTGGAAGCTCGGCTGGCTGGACGACAAGCAGATCAGCTGCGCCGCCAAGTCCGGCACCAGCGACCACGTCCTGGAACCGCTGGCCACCCGAGGCGGCACGAAGCTGGCGCTCATACCGCTGAGCGCTGAATCCGGTTACGCGGTGGAGGTACGGACCCGGGCGGGCAACGACCAGGCGGTCTGCCGGCCCGGCGTGCTGATCTACAAGGTGAGCTCGGACGTCGACACCGGTCAGGGCCCGGTGTCCGTGGTGGACAGCACCGGGGACAGCAGCGGCTGCACCCGCCTGCCCAATGTGCACGCCGGGCTCTCCGACGCCACCTACCAGCCCGGTGGGACCTTCACCGACCGGGCCCATGGGATACGCATATCCGTGGTCGACAAGGACGACAAGGGGAACTACCGAGTCCGGATCACTCGCCCCTGACCACCCGCGATCACTCGCCCCGGAATCCACCCGCGATCTGGAGCGCGGTCGTTACACATCGCGACAACGGCCCGGTCACCCCCCGTTCTCTTTTTTTCGCGGTCCTGCAAGAGGGCCGCTGGCCTCCGGGCCCGGCATGACTGTGTCCCCCTGTCGAACGGATGGCCTGGGGGGTGGTGTCACCGGGCCCGAGGGGTGCCGTCGTGGTCGGCAAAAGGGTCTTCGACAAGCCCCTGCCCAACAGCGAGCCGAAACTGCGGGCCGTCTTCGACAAGCTGTCCGCCAAGTTCGGCACCGTCCTGGTGGTCGTGGACCAGCCCGCCTCCATCGGCGCCCTGCCGCTGACCGTGGCCCGGGACGCCGGCTGCAAGGTCGCCTACCTGCCGGGCCTGGCGATGCGCCGGATCGCGGATCTCTACCCCGGCGAGGCGAAGACCGACGCCAAGGACGCGGCCGTGATCGCGGGCGCCGCCCGCACCATGCCGCACACCCTGCGCTCGCTGGAGCTCACGGACGAGATCACCGCCGAACTTACCGTGCTGGTGCGCTTCGACCAGGACCTCGCCGCCGATCCTGTTCGCCATGCTCCGAGACGGCACCTTCTACGAACCCCGCACCCCCAAAACAGCCACCGTATGACCGACCCCGGTCTTGCGTGACCGCGCGTCCTAATTTGGTCGCTGAGCGTTGCACCGGTCGGCTGAGCGCATCGAGTCAAACGGCCTCACAGGCAGTCGCAGCCTGTGGCGTAGAGCAGCAGGAAGAGGGCCGTCATAGCGGTCACAGTGAAGCCGACAGCGGTCAGGGCGGCGAGGCCCCGACGGCGCCCCTTCGTGGGAGTGCGGAAGGTCTGCCAGGCGCCGTGGGCGAGGAAGAGGCTGAGCAGCCCGGCCCCCGCGATGGTGAAGCGTGGGCTGAAGGACCAGCTCAGGTAGGCGATCAGAGCCAGGCCGCCGAACAGGGCGCAGGCGAGCAGGCTGAGGATCACCTCGGCGACGGCTTCTCCCACCGTCTCGATCAGGAAGTCACCGACGCCGTTCGCTGTCCTGCGGACCCCCACGGCGCTCCTCCATCCTCGCTTCGACGGCCCGAGCGGAGCCTGATATGGAGGACCCCAACCAAGCCGGAATGGTTGCCGAGGTGCTCCGGAGCCGCCAACTACGGCGCACAGTCACACCTTGACGAAGGACATAGAGGCACCCCCGGCGGAGCCCGTACACCCCGGTCATCCGGCACGCCAGCGCGGACGCGGCGGCGAAGAACTCGGCGTACGAGTAACTGCGCTCCCCCGCAATCAGGAACGGCCGGCCCCCGAAGGGGACCAGGTGCAAGGGTCATCATTGAGCGCCATCCAGCGGCCGGTCACAGGCACCTGGACCGACACCGGAACCTACCCCCGGGGCGGACGCTGGCTGCGCGCCAGGGTCCAGCGCATGAGCCCACCGACGGCGAGCAGCGCGACGCCTGTGTACCAGAGCGGGCCCAGTCCCTGTTTGTTCACCAGGATGCACAGCACCCCGGCACCGAAGATCAGGCCGTGACGCTTCCACAGCCCTATCAGCAACGCGCACCCTGCTCATAAGCCGCTTGCGTCACCTCAGTTGACGACGCGTCCGGCTGCACAGGTGCGCTCTGGGCTCACGGCGATTCCACTGAGAGTGTCGCCCCCACCAGCTGACACACCCGCACCCACTTTACCTTCCATTGACTATTTCTTTACAGTCACCGGACCTTCCTTCGTGAGAGGAAGAGGCCCCCAAGAGGCCTGGAGCCGAATCCCCACCCCCCGGTACGAGCTGCACCCACCCGCTACACTGTTCGCGGCGGCCCGGCCTCACCGGCTGGACCACCGCAACCCTGTCGGCAGCCCATCTGAAGTCCGTCGCCCACCCGGGCCGGGTTCCAGACACACTTTCCGACAGATCCCTGCCTTCGTAGCTCAGGGGATAGAGCACCGCTCTCCTAAAGCGGGTGTCGCAGGTTCGAATCCTGCCGGGGGCACAGAAGAAAGGGCCAGCTCAGGAGAGATTTCCTCCCAGGCTGGCCCTTCGCCGTTTCAGGCGCCGTGCCACACGCGTGCCACTACAGGCCCGCAGGGTCCTTCCCGGAGGAGCCAGAAGCCGCTCCCCCACCACCTCGGATCATGGCACCAAGCCGGTCGGCGATGGCCCGGTCACGATCGCTGGTCATGTGCTGATAGATCAACGCGGCTCGTGAGCTGCTGTGGCCCATCCGCGTCATCAACTCCCGCGTGCTGGCCCCGGCAGTCGAAGCCAGTGTGTTGCCCGTGTGCCGAAGATCGTGGAAGTGCAGCTCGGCCGTGACGCCCGCAGCCTTCCGGGCCTTGACCCAGTCGTCCCGGAAGTTACTCCGCCGCAACTGCCCGCCCTGAGGCCCGACGAAGACATGACCATCACGGCCGGAAGCGGCGAACTGCTCCAGGTGGCGCGTCACCTCGTCGAGCAGCTCGGCCGGGAAGGAGACGGCCCGTACCCCGGCCGCTGACTTCGGCGCCTTGTCGAAGAGCCGGCCGGTCTGCATTTCCGCCTGCGCGCGGCGGACCGTGACAGTGAGCGCCTCCAGGTCGATGTCCCTGCGTCGGAGGGCCGCCAGCTCACCGAAGCGCAGGGTGGTGAAGGCCGCCAGGAGCACGAGCAGCCGGAAGCGCGGCCCGATCGCGTCGGCGATGGCGAAGACCTCAGGCACCGTGAGAACCGGCCGCTCAGGCGCGTCGTAGCGGTCTGCACCCTTGATCCGGCAGGGGTTGCGCCGGATCAGCTCGTCGTCCACGGCGGTGTTCATCAGAGCCCGCAAGAGTTGGTACGCCTTGCCCACCGTCGGATCGCCGATGCCTGCCGCCAGGAGCTTCCCGCGCCAGCCGCGAACCCGTGCCGTCGTGACGTCAGCCACGCTCCCGGCTCCGAAGGTGGGCAGGATGTGCAGCCGGATCACCGACTCGTTGCGCTCGCGCGTGCGATCGGCCAGCTTCCGGTCCCGCAGCCAAGCAGTGGCGTACTCCTCGAAGTTCACTGCACCGGCGTCCGGATCCGACCAGTGTCCACGCGTGATGTCGGACTCGATGTGAGTGAGGGCCGCTTGGGCGTCGCTCTTGGTCGGGTAGGTCTTCTCGGCCGGGCGCAGTTGGCCCGTTTCCGCTGGTGTATTGGGATCCCTTGTCGCTGTGGTGCACGAGGCCGGGACGCGGTCTGCGGGCCGTGACCGCCATGACGAGGGCATCGGTGACCAGCTCGGTTCTCATGTGGTCGGCCATCGCCCAGCCGACGATGCGGCGGGAGAACAGGTCCAGGACGACGGCGAGGTAGAGCCAGCCCTCGTTGGTGGGGACGTAGGTGATGTCCGCGGTCCAGCGCAGGTTCGGCGCGCCCGCGGTGAAGTTGCGGCCGATCAGGTCGGGGGCGGCCGTGGCCTGCCGGTCCTGGCGGGTGAGCGAGGCCCGGCCGGTGCGTCGGTGTACACCGGTCAGCCCGGCCGCGCGCATCAGGCGGGCGACGCGCTTGCGCCCGACGGAAAGGCCGTCGATCTCGCGCAGGTCCGCGTGGATGCGTGGGGCTAGGTCCCGCGGGACCGCTCGTGGTGCCCGCGGATCTTCTCCGTGAGCTCGGCGTCCTGTGTGTCCATCAAACCGGGGCAACTTCAGTCATGGCGATGCCGGTGGTGAGCGCCGATTTCGTCGGGCACGGGGCTCTCGCCCTGACTGCCTGCGGCCGCGAACACGGCCACTCACCCGGGCTCTGCGGCCCCGGCGCCGCTCCGTGTTTCCCTGCCTCCACGGACCGCATCACCCCATCCTGGGCTGCCCTGAGCGAAACAGAGACGCTGAAGTACGATTCCCGTTCGATTAATCGTACGGCTCTGGAAGGACGGCCCTTGAGCGCCCAACTAAGAGAAACCGCAGCGCAGTTAGCAGACATGCTCTGGCGTCAGCACACCGTGTACCGGGACCGGGCCGGGGGTGTGGTCATCCAGGGAGAGCATGTGCAGCGCTGGATCAGTCTCGCCCCCTCGGGTCGCAAGGACGAAATTTTGCTCCGTGCGGGTCGTATCCTCGACGGCGGCACCACCGCTCCGGCGCGTTCGGAGACTGTCGTGCCGCTCTGTGCCGGAACGGGCGAGCTCGCCACGGCCTGCCGCCGCCTGCTCGCCGAGACCGCCGCCGACGCCGCACCGCCCGCCGCACCGCCCGCCGCGGCGACTCCCGGCCGAACCAAGCAGTCCGAGAAGCCGAAACGGCCCGGGCGGAAAGGGAAACGGATGAGCCTTGCCTCCTGGATGATCCTCGCCTGTGTGGTCGGCGTTGTCGCCTTGTACGCCTACAGCACTGCGACGGCAGGCACACGCTGATCCTGAGGCCCCGTGGCGGCCGAAACGATGCTCGCTGACCGATGTCCACGGATCAGGAGGCTTCTGACATCCACGGCTGACGTCAACGACGCCGAACGGGGGCGTACATCACTGCTCATTGAGACTCCACCGACCTCACTATCCGCTGCTGCGTCATGACCGATGCAAGGTCCGGTCACTGCGCAGCGGTACGCAGTCCCAGTACAGCCTCTGCTCCTCATCCACCACGGGCGTGTAGCCGTTGAGGGGCTGGTCGGTCTCGAGAGACGTGGCGATCGCCTCCATGAGCACCGGCAGTGACGTCCACATCTCGTGTGATCCGCGCATAAGGCCTTCCACGACCTCGGCTTCGTGGACGCGCCCCCGGTCAATCTCGCAACGGTGGTCCAGCACGAGGCAACCCCCTCCGACATCCCGCGCAATGGGGATCAACTGCGGATGCCCGTACAGGACGCTGCTGACCCCAAGCTTCATGAAGTCGTAGTCCGCCTCCTCTCCTTCCTCATCCGCCGTGCGCTTGTCGTAGAAGCCGGTGAAAAGTTGCCACGCAGCCGCTATCTCGCGTGCACTCATCGGTCTGTAGAACCCTGGCAGCAGCGAGCCCCGCTGATCGAGGAGACCGTCGTGCCGCAGCAGCGACATCACCAAGGGCTTCAGCAGTGGCCGGCCGATGACGCGTTCGGCTGCGGCGATGTCCGCCGGAACCGCGGGCGGCGCCAGCGCAGCGTAGGTCGCCGGGGCGTGCTCGGCCAGCCAGTTCTCGATTCGCTCCCACGACTCAATGATCAGTGCGGTCATGGCACGGCATCCTGCCACCTGGTGCTGACAACCTCCTGGGAACAGCCAGACGGTGGCCGTGCCCCCGATACATCCGACTGGAGCCGTCCCTGGGCCGTGCGAGGGGACTCGACGATGACAGGCGACAACAGCCGCCGACCGCTAACCCGCAGGCCAGAAGGGCGGCGGCTGGAGTGCGTGCAGGTCAGGAAGGTGCCGCGTCACTTCTTCGGCTTCTGGCGTGAACTTTGGTCCTCATAGCTTTCCCAGCCGCGCACTACTCGGTGTCCGTCGAGCCCTTGGGCGAAGTCAGCCAGAAACTGAGGTGCGTCGCGCTGTTGCCCTGCGACGGCGGCCTGGTTCAGCGCAGCTCCTCCGGGCACGGCGTGCCGGGTGACAGCTGGTAGGGCGCGCCCAGCCGGTACACGCCCGGCCGCGGCGCGAGCAGTTCCGTCCACTCGTCGCCGTCCTTGTCCTGCTCGGCCTGGATCAGACAGCCGTTGGTGTTGGCGAAGGTTCGCGGGCTGCCTTCGCCCTCGCGCTGTTTGGACTCCTCGGTCTCCTGCGGCCGCTCCACGCTCTTGCCCTCGTCATCGACCAGGGCGAGCCAGGGCGAGTACGGGATACGGATCAGGATCCGGCCGGCCGTCTTCACATGGATGGTCAGCTCACCCGCACCGGCCCGGTCCACCGTGGCCGGCGGATCGGCCAGCGGCACCGGGCTGTCGACCTCGAAGAGCCGCCAGTTGGCGTCCGCCCAGACCGGCTTCAGATACGGCAGCCCCTCGTCGACCAGCTCCGCCTCCTGCACCGCGCCATTGGAATCCGGTTTCCCCTCGGGCAGCACCACGTAGCGCACCGCCCAGCGGTCGAGCCACTCGCGGTAGCTCGCGCTGTCCAGGGTGCCGTCGTAGAAGAGCGGATTGCGCTCCATGTCCGCCTGCCGGTTCCAGCCACGGGCCAGATTGACGTACGGCGCAAGCGCGGACGCCTCCCGGTGGCTACTCGCGGGCACGACCTCGACCCTGCCGCGCTCCGCGCCGACCTCCTGCAGCTCATTGACCAGCGGCGCCAGCTCACGCGCCCAGGAGGCGGTCGGGGCGGTCCGGACGATGTCGTGGACGGTCTTGAAGCCGATCCAGATGTTCATCGCGACGAACGCGAGAACCAGCGCGTACCAGCGCCGGGAGCGCGGCGCCGTGTACGGCAGCGCGGCGAGCAGCACCACACCGGCGAACAGCATCGCCATCCGGGTGACGTTCGAGCCGATCTGTGAGTCGACCACATAGGTCAGCAGCGTCCCGATGCCGTACACGGCGGCTGTGGTACGGACCGTCTTCCAGTCGCGCGGTACGAGAACGAAGACGAGGACCGCGAAGAGGAACGGCAGCGACAGGGTCGCGATCGACATCGGCTGCGTACCGGAGAACGGAAACAGCCACGCGGACAGCGCCACGACCGCGACCGGGGCCAGGCCCAGCGCGTACGCCCCGGGGCGCCGCTTGTTCAGGAAGAGCGCGGCGGCGACCACACCCAGGAACAGTCCGGCCACGGGGCTGCTCGCCGTTGCGAGCCCGGCGAGCGGGGCGGCGACGGCCGCCTTCGCCCACCTCCTGCGAGACGCGCAGCGACAGTTGCTCTCGTGGAGCCGGTGCTCGCACCGGAGGTTCGGCCAGCAGAACACCGCGGCCACCGCACCCACCGCGAACATCATGCCGAGCCCGAACGTCACCCGCCCGGACAGCGCGTTGCACAGATACGCGAACACCCCGGCGAGCGAGCAGGCGAGCGGATTACGGACGGCCCGGACCCGGACCAGGATCAACGCGGTCAGCGCAGCCGACACGGTCCCGGCGACCATCATCGTCGTACGCACGCCGAGCACCGACATCACATACGGCGACACGACGCTGTACGAGACGGGGTGCATGCCCCCGTACCAGGCAAGGTTGTACGCCGTGCCGGGGTGCCGGCCGGCGAACTCGGCCCAGGCATCCTGGGCCGCGAGGTCGCCGCCGCTGTTCGCGAAGAAGAAGAACCAGAGCACGTGGGTGACTGCGGCGACTGCGGTCGCGATCGTCACCGGGTGCCGGAGCAGCCGCTCGGCGCGGGTCCGCCGGGATGGGGCGATGCGTGGCTCGGGGGCGTCCGGGGTGGCGGGCGCGACTGTCCGCGCGCTGCCGCTGCTGCCCTTCATGCCTGTGCTGTCGGCCGCCTCATGGCCGAGCTTCGGCTCTGCGGTGGCCACTACGGCTCTCCCCGTCTCCCCATGTCCGCCGGCCCGTGGTATCCCGTATCCCCTATATCTGTGAGGACGCCTTTCGAGCATCCTCGAGTTGCTCCGGGACGCTAGCACGTACACAAGCAGGAAGAGGGTGCCGGGACCGGCACCCTCTTCCTGCTACTGGGCCGTTTCGGCCATCGGCCGGTCAGCCGAGCCGGGTCAGCTTTTTCTGGAACGTCGGCTCCACCAGATCGTTCTGCAGCGCGACGGGCACCTTCACCTGACTGGTGCCCTCACCCACGGTGAGCGTGCCGACGTGGGTGCCTGCTGCCGCCGAATGCGGGATCGTCTTGCCGTCATCGGTCAGTTCGAGCTTGACCGTGAGGCCGGGCCAGCCGACCGCCGTCACGTCCTTGGTCGCGACCACCGGGGTGCTGCCGCCCAGTCCGTCGGAGACGGTACCGACGACGTCGCCCTTCTTCACGACCTTGGCGTTCTCCAGCAGATCCTGGGTGGCCACCATGACTTCCTTACTGGCCGCGTTGACCGTGTCGATGATCGGGGACTTGTGCTGGCCCAGCACGGCGCCGACGATCAGCTGGTCGGTGTCGCCAACCATCTTGTGGGCTGCGAAGAGCAGGTTGCCACCGGCCTTGGTGGTGGAGCCGGTCTTGATACCGAGCGCGCCGTCGTACGGAACGAGGGTGTTGTAGTTCCGATGGGTCTTGCCCGACGGGTCGGTCCACGACGGCTGCTTGGTGATGTCCATCAGCGCCGGGATCTCCACCAGCTTCTGGCCGAGCTTCACCTGGTCCTCGGCCGAGCTGACGGTGGTCTCTTGAAGACCGGACGGGTCGGTGTACGTGGTGTTCTTCATGCCGAGCGACTTGGCGGTGTCGTTCATCTTCTTGACGAACGCCTCTTCGGAACCCGCGTCCCAGCGCGCCAGCAACCGCGCTATGTTGTTGGCCGACGGGATCATGATGGCCGAGAGCGCCTGCTTCTCGGTGAGCTTGTCGCCCTCCTTGACGGTGTTGAGCGTCGACTCGCCCTCCGAGTCCAGCTTCCCCTCCGACTCCGCCTTGGCGTCGACCGTAATGGACGGACCCTCCTCGCCCCTCTTCAGCGGGTGGTCCTTGAGCACGATGTACGCGGTCATCGCCTTGGCCACACTGCCGATCGGCACAGGCTTCTGCTCGCCGAACGAGTCCACGGTGCCGAGACCGGTCGCCACCATGTAGCCCTGGCCCTCGTCGGGCCACGGCAGCGACGGCTGGCTGCCCTTGAAGGTGTACGTGGGCTTCGCCGACATCTGGAGCTCGGGGTCCGGAAGCGGGCGCACTATCTGCACGGCCGCAAAGACGATCAGCAGCAGCATGACCAGCGGGGTCCAGATCTTGACCCGGCGGACAGCGGTGCGGACCGGCGTCTCCGGCGGCGGAGGCGTGTTCGTCAGCTCGGCCAGCAAATCGAGCGGCGGCTTGGGCGGCGTCGGCTGCTGCGTGGTCCGCTCAGCGGTGGTGAGCGAGGGGGCGGGGGCCGACGTGCCGGGTGTGCCGGGTGTGCCGGGTGTGCTGGGTGTGCTGGGCGTCGCGGCGAAGGGTGCGGCCGGCGGCTCGGGCTTGCGGGGTGCGGGCGCCGGCGGCCGTATTTCGTCACCGCGCAGGGGTACGAACTTGCTGGTCCGCTCGGCGGCGGACTCGGGCTTCGACTCGGGAGGCGGGGTGATCTTCAGCGCAGTCGTCGGCTGGTCGACCTTGGCCGCGGCAGGCGTCCTGAAGACAGCGGTCGACTGATCGACTCCGCGCTCGTCCTCGGCGGTGTCGGCCTTGTCCGCATCAGCGCTGTCCTTGGCGTCGGCTTCTGAAGCCTCAGCGTCCTGCGCGTCGTCCGCGTCTCTCGCGTCCGCGTCTCTCGCGTCCTCGGTGGCAGCGGTCTCGTCGCGTCTCCCCGGAACCCGGGCCTTGTCGGACGGCGCGTCCGCGGCGACGGCGTCGGCGTCGGCGTCACCCGACACGGTCGCCTTGTCCGAGGCGCCGTCAGCCGGAGTAACCGGCTCAGGCGCGTCGCCCTCCGCCGCGATGCCTGTGCCGGCGTCAGGTACAGCCTCGTCCTCGGACTTGACGTCCTTCGCGTCGCCCTTCGGGCCCTCGTCGCTCTCGCCGTCGCCCTTCGCCGCCCAAGCGGCAACCGCGACACGCAACCGCTCATCCCCCTCCTCGGGCGCCGTGGCATCGACGGGCCCGCCCCCCGCGGCGTCTGCGGGCTCGGCGACGTCCACGCTCTCCGCGTCCTCCGCGACGTCCACGCTCTCCGCGTCCTTCGAGGGCTCGGCGGCCTCAAAGGACCCATCGGAGGACTCAGAGGCCCCCTCCGGGCCCTCAGCGGCCCCTCCCGCCCCCTCGGCGCCCGAGGAGCCCTCCTGGGTCCCGGAGAGCTCCGGCTGCTCCGAGCCCTGGCTGTCCTCGCTGTCGTCGGACAGCCGCGCCCTGAAGACGGCCGTCGCCGTATCCGCCTTGCCGCCCTCGCTGCCCTCGCCGCCGCCTGACAACCCCGGCCCCGTGCGGAAAACAGCCGTCGCCTTGTCCGTCGTGCCGCCGACCTCGCCCTCGGCGGACGGTTCGCGGCGGACGGCAAGCCTCGGATCACTCTCGCTCCGAGCCGTCCCCGACGACTTCTGCTGCTTCGACTTGTCGGGGGACTCGCCCGCCACCAATTCCTCCTCCATGCGGCGCGGGGACATCCCCGCGCTGTCCGAAACCATCTACCAGTGTCCCGTGTAAACCACCGGCCCGGCTGCTAGACGAGAACGGCATACCCACTGGTTCCCTTACAAAGCACCCAGGCACCCTCAACAGACCAATGTGAGAGGGGTCACCCTGTCATGCATCCACGCGGGAAGGCATGGATGGGCAGGAGCCCGCTCGGCCTCGGCCTCGGCCTCGCCGGAGCCCAGCCAGCGGCGGCACCACCGAAGCCTCGTACACCAACAACTGGGAACAATGCGGCTGAGTTCGCAGCCGGGAGACGGTGGCTCCAGGGAATTGTCTCCTGGAGCCACCGTCCAGCCGTGGTGAATTCGACAGGTCACGAGATCCGGGTCAGCTTCGGCCCGAAACCTGGCTCGGACAGGTCCTTCTGGAGCGCAATCGGCGCTGAGACCTCGCCAGTACCAGTGCCGACTGTCACCTCGCCGACCACCGTGCCGGAAGCCGCTGAGTGCGGGACTTGCTCGTCGCCCTCGTCGATGTTGAGCTTCACCTGAAGGCCACTCCAGCCGATCGCCTTGAGGTCCTTGGTGGAAACCACGGGGGTCCTGCCGCCGAGGCCGTCGTCCACGTAACCGACGACATCGCCCTTCTTCACGACAGTGGTGGAGCCGACGCCCTTTTGTGCGGCCTGGATCAACTTGAGGCTGTTCTGGATCGCGCGCTGCAGTTTTGCGTCCAGAGTGCCGTCCACGTCAGCGCCCATCACCACTCCGATGATCCGGCGGCTCTTGCCGTCGATAATGGTGTCGGCGGCCCAGAGCAGGTTGCCACCAGCAGGCGTCGACGAGCCGGTCTTGATCCCGCTCACACCGGGCTCCAGCAGGATCACGTTGTTGTTGTAGATCGTCTTCCCCACGCCCGGGATATCGGCCTGGGGCATGTTCACGATCTCGCGGAAGACATCGTTCTGCATGACTGCCTCGGCCAGCTTGAGCTGGTCGGTGGGAGTGGACACGGTGGACGACTCGAGACCGCTTGGGTCCGTGTACGTCGTGTTCGTCATGCCGAGATCCTTGGCCGCGGCATTCATCTTCTCGACGAAGGCCTCCTCGGTCGTCGCGTCCCAGCGGGCGAGCAGGCGCGCCGCGTTGTTGCCGGACGGGATCATCAGCAACTGGAGCATCTGCTTCTGTGTGAACTTCTGCCCCTCCTTGATGGGGGCGGTCGACTCGTCGGGGCGGTTGGCCTCTTCGCCCGCCTTCTTATCGACCTCGATCTTCTCTCCCACCTGGTTACCGGTGATCGGGTGTTCCTCGAGGATCACGTACGCCGTCATCACCTTCGCGACGCTGGCGATCGGCGCGGGCTTCTGTGCGCCATAGGTGCCGATGGTGCCGACACCCTCGACCTCGACAGCGCCCTGCCCCTCGGCGGGCCACGGCATGTCGATCTTCCCGCCGTCGAAGGTGTACGTGGGGTCTGCGGACAGCATCAGTGTGGGCTCCGGAAGCGGGCGCACTATCTGCACAGTCGCAAAGACGATCAGCAGCAGCATGACCAGCGGGGTCCAGATCTTGACCCGGCGGACAGCGGTGCGGACCGGCGTCTCCGGCGGCGGGGGCGTGTTCGTCAGCTCGGCCAGCAGGTCGAGCGGCGGCTTGGGCGGCGTCGGCTGCTGCGTGGTCCGCTCAGCGGTGGACTCGGGCTTCGACTCGGGAGGCGGGGTGATCTTCAGCGCGGTCGTCGGCTGGTCGGCCTTGGCCGCGGCGGGCGTCCTGAAGACAGCGGTCGACTGATCAATTCCGCGCTTGTCCTCGGCGGTGTCGGCCTTGTCCGCGTCAGCGCTGTCCTTGGCGTCGGCTTCTGAAGCCTCAGCGTCCTGCGCGTCGTCCGCGTCTCTCGCGTCCTCGGTGGCAGCGGTCTCGTCGCGTCTCCCCGGAACCCGGGCCTTGTCGGACGGCGCGTCCGCAGCGTCGGCATCGGCGTCGGCGTCGGCGTCACCCGACACGGTCGCCTTGTCCGAGGCGCCGTCAGCCGGAGTAACCGGCTCAGGCGCGTCGCCCTCCGCCGCGGTGCCTGTGCCGGCGTCAGGTACAGCCTCGTCCTCGGACTTGACGTCCTTCGCGTCGCCCTTCGGGCCCTCGTCGCTCTCGCCGTCGCCCTTCGCCGCCCAAGCGGCAACCGCAACACGCAACCGCTCACCCCCCTCCTCGGCAACGTCCACGCTCTCCGCGTCGTCCGCGTCCTTCGCGTCCTTCGAGGGCTCGGCGGCCTCAAAGGACCCATCGGAGGACTCAGAGGCCCCCTCCGGGCCCTCAGCGGCCCCTCCCGCCCCCTCGGCGCCCGAGGAGCCCTCCTGGGTCCCGGAGTGCTCCGGCTGCTCCGAGCCCTGGCTGTCCCGGTCGCCCTGGCTGTCCCGGTCGCCCTGGCTGTCCCGGTCGCCCTCGCTGTCCCGGTCGCCCTCGCTGTCCCGGGACGGCCTCACGCCGAAGACGGCCGTCGCCGTATCCGCCTTGCCGTCGCCGCCGCCTGACAACCCCGGCCCCGTGCGGAAAACAGCCGTCGCCTTGTCCGTCGTGCCGCCGACCTCGCCCTCGGCGGACGGTTCGCGGCGGACGGCAAGCCTCGGATCGCTCTCGCTCCGAGCCGTCCCCGACGACTTCTGCTGCTTCGGCTTGTCGGGGGACTCGCCCGCCACCAATTCCTCCTCCATGCGGCGCGGGGACATCCCCGTGCTGTCCGAAACCATCTATCAGTGTCCCGTGTGAACCACCGGCCCGGCTGCTAGACGAGAACGACATATTCACTGGTTCCCTTACAAAGCACCCAGGCACCCTCGACAGACCAATGTGAGAGGGGTCACCCTGTCATGCATCCACGCGGGGAGGCATGGATGGGCAGGAGCCGAAGAACAATTCCGGAGGAGCTTCTGCTGCTCGCTCTGGACCCGGCCACGGGTACCACAGCGCAGCCGCAGTCGCTCGACCTCGGCCTCGCCGGAGCTCAGCTAGTGGAGCTGGCTCTGGCAGGACGGATAGCCCCTGACGGGGATCGTATCGCCGTGGTGATGCCACGGCCGACAGGAGATCCGACTCTGGACTCCGCACTGGAACTGCTGCGCCGACGCGGCAGCCCGGTTCGGGCAGTCCACTGGATTGGCGGACCCCGGCTGGGGCTGCGCCAGATCTACCTCGCTCATCTGGAGCGATGCGGCATGGTGCATGCCGTGGCGGGCCAGATGTGCGGAGTACTGCCGACAACTCGCTACCAGGCGACCGACACGGCGATCAGCCGGGACATCAGAGCCAGGCTGGACAGTGCGATCCGCACCGGCGTACCGCCAGACCCGCGGACCGCGGCGCTCGCCGCGCTGGCCCACGCGGTCGGACTCGGCAAGCACCTGTATCCCGGGAACGAGGGGCGTTCATCGCGCTCCCGGCTCCGGGACCTGATCAGACACGACCCGATGGGCGGACTCGTGGCGCATGCCGTGATGGACGTCCAGAACGGGGCGGCCGCGCAGCCGCGCCGCAACCAGGCGGCCGGAGCATCGTTGCAACCGCAAGTGCAGTCGCAGTCACGCCGCGGCAGCATGGCGCACACCGCGGCCCGCTAGGGCGAAACACACACTAGGACGCACCCGTCGTCACACGCACCACAGCACCGAGCACCGCAGCACCGCAGCACCGCAGCACCGCAGCACCGCAGCACCAACCGAATACCGCCGCACCGTCGTCCCCAAAGACCCGGTTCGGGAGTCGCACCAAGCGCGGGGCAGCCGGAATCATGGCTGCCCCGCGCGCTTGCGTGTGACCATTTCCCAGCGCGGCCGGGGGCAGGGGTGGCAATCTGCTCAGAAGTAGATACGCACAGCTACACAGCCGGAGGTGCCGTTTCCGTGCCGTCCAACGTCAATCCCACCGTCAGACGACGCCGGTTGGGCCAGGAATTGCGCCGACTGCGCGAGCTCAAGGGCATGACGGCCGAAGAGGTTGCGGAGCGGCTGCTTGTCTCGCAGTCGAAGATCAGCCGCCTGGAAAACGGCCGCCGCTCTATCAGCCAGCGCGATGTGCGCGATCTGTGCGGGGTGTACGAGGTCGAGGATCAACGGATCGTCGACTCGCTCATGCAGATGGCCAAGGATTCGCGCCAGCAGGGCTGGTGGCATGCCTTCGGCGACATCCCGTACAGCGTCTATATCGGTCTGGAGACCGATGCCGAATCACTGCGGGTGTACGAACCCCAGGTGGTCCCGGGCCTGTTGCAGACCCGGAGTTACGCCGAGGCGCTGATCCAGGGCGCGTTGCCGGAGGCCCCGCCGACCGACATCGACAAGCGTGTCAGCGTCCGGGCCCGCCGCCAGGACCGGATCACCTCCCCGGAGCATCCGCTGCGGCTGTGGGCGGTGATCGACGAGTCCGCGCTGCGCAGGATGGTCGGCGGCACGCAGGTGATGATCGAGCAGTTGGAGCAGCTGGTCGAGCTGTCGCACCTGCCGCATGTGACCGTGCAGGTGCTGCCGTTCGAGATGGGTGCGCACCCCGGTATCAACGGGCAGTACGCCGTTCTGGAATTCCCGGACGTCGCGGACTCCAGTGTCGTCTATATCGAGGGGGTCACCAGCGACCTCTATCTGGAGAAAGCCAACGATGTGCAGCGGTACAGCGTCATGTACGAGCACCTGCGGGCACAAGCACTGAATGTGGAGCAGACCCGGCACTTCATCAGCGCCATCGCGAAGGAGTACGCCGGGCGCTCGGGCGCGTAAAACCGGACAGCCCACAAGGTCCGGTATGCGAAAATTGGAGCGATGTTACGGGCGGGCGGCGGCAAGGTACACCGCCGCCCGCCCACGGTGGAAGCCGTAGTGGTTCATACCATCCGGTCGAGTGAACAGCCCCTTCGCTCAACGGACTTGGCGAGTAGCGTCGATCACGCCAACCGGAACGCTGTTGGCGTCTTTCACACGACTCTCTGAACCGGAGTGAACATGGCCATTCGTCAGGGTGCTACGGACAAGTGGACGAAGTCCTCGTATTCCGGGGGCAACGGCGCCTGCGTCGAAGTCAAGTCCCCTCTCGCGCGGGCTATTGCCGTACGCGACTCGAAGGCCCCCGAGGGCCCTTCGATCACGTTCGTCCCCGCCGCATGGAACGCCTTCGTACGTGACGTCGGCAAGGGTGCCGTCGACGCCTGACCAATGCTTCCCACCGTTCGCATCGCAGCATCGATTCCGGTGTTGCCGGCAGCCCTCTCGACCGGTCCGCCGTCCTGGCCGAGGGGGCTCGATGCTTGCCCCGGAAAATACTTGCCCCGCAGAACGCGCGAACGGGAAATGCCCGACCGGAGAATTCCTGCCCCGGAGATCCGGGGCCCTCAGCGCAGCTGGTCGACGTGGAGATCGGTGCCGGGCACGGTCGGGATGAACGGCGCCACCAGCTCCACCTGCCCCAGGCCGGATTCCGCGACCATCGCGTCGAGACCGGTGAAATGCCCGTCCCAGCAGTCCCGCGGGTCCTCCTGGAGGAACCACAGCAGGGTCAACCGGGTGTCGACACCCTCGACCTGCTTCACATAGGTCATACGGTCGCCCGGCAGCGGCGTGGGACGGAAGACGGTCACCATCGCAGCCGGGGAGCCGCCCAGCCGCATCGGCAGATGCCGCGAGCGCAGCCATTCCAGCAACTCGGCCCGCTGCTCGCCCCGTTCGGCGTCGATCACCTGAAGGACCAGCCCGCGGTAGGGGTGGTCGAGTGCGTGGAAGTCCCGGGGCCCCGCAGCTCCGTCCCGGTAGACCGTCGCCTCGTGATCCTGGAACGAGGTGAACACATGGGTGCGGTCTTGGTAGACCCGGCCGTCCCGGTTCAGTCGCTTGTTGATCCCGACGGTCCACTTCATGTGGTCGTCGTAGCGCCCGTCCGTCACCCAGTACGTCGACAGATAGCAACCGGCGCCGACCGGCCGGGCGACCGCGGACTTCTCCGGGTAACGCAGTTCCCGGAGTTCCCTGGTGGCGACCCAGCGGCGCCCAGCGAACATCCAGGGCATCGCCATCGCCCCCGCGTAGTAGTGGTCGTCCTCGTACCAGCGGTTGTACGCGTACTCATGGCCCGGATGCGGTTCGACCATGGTGATCAGCGCGTGGCCAGGATGGACTCCGTACGGTCCCAGCGCGGCCAGTTCGGCGTAGGTGTCGCTCCGCGTCTCGTCGCTCATGCCGTTCCCCTTCCGTACTCCGCAGCGGCGTCCTACTCTGACGCGCCGTCAGACGAACTGCCAGAGCCGGGAGGCCACCGATGTTGCTCGCGGGGAAGACCGTCATCGTGTCCGGGGTGGGCGCCGGGCTAGGGCACCAGGTCGCGGCGACGGTCGTACGGGACGGCGGCAGGGCGGTGCTCGGGGCGCGCACCGCCGCGAATCTCGCCAAGTCGGCCACGGAGATCGACCCGGAAGGCCGACACACCGCCCATCTGGCCACCGACATCACGGACGAGGCACAGTGCGAGGCGCTCGCCGCGCTGGCGCTGGAGCGGTTCGGGCGGATCGACGCGGTGGTCCATGTCGCCGCCTGGGACAGCTACTTCGGCGGCATCGAAGGTGCCGACTTCGCCACCTGGCAGTCGGTCATCGACGTCAATCTGCTCGGCACGCTACGGATGACCCGCGCCTGCCTGCCCGGGCTCAAGGAGCGGGGCGGCTCGGTGATCATCATCGGCACGCAGTCCTCAGTGGCCGCACCGTCCCAGGTGCAGCAGGCGGCGTACGCGGCCTCGAAGGGGGCGCTCACCTCGGCGATGTACTCCATGGCGCGGGAATTCGGCCCGCACCGGATCCGGGTGAACACGGTGCTGCCCGGCTGGATGTGGGGTCCGCCGGTGCAGGCGTACGTACGGTTCACGGCGCACACCGAAGGTGTACCCGAGGCCGAGGTGCTGGGCAGGCTCACCGAGCGCATGGCGCTTTCGGAACTTGCCACGGACGGCGATGTGGCCGACGCCGCCGCGTTCCTGGCCTCGGACCGGGCGCGGGCGATCACCGGGCAGTCCCTGCTGGTCAATGCCGGCGAGCTGATGCGGTAGAGCCGAGTCCGAAAGGGCAGTTCTCCTCCGTGGGGAATCGCCCGACTCGATCGACGTCTCACTCATCAGACGTTTCTCGTTGAGGAGTAGATCCGCCGTTGACCAGACGCTTCCTTCCCTGGCATAATGCCGGTCGTCGCTTGTGCCTCTTCGGTGCGGATTCGGATCCGCCCGGGAGGCTTTTTTCATGCCCGGGGCCGTCTTGCCCCTGTTCGGGGTGGACCCGCTGCAGAGATGCTGGTCCTGCCCGGTGACCTGGACAGGACCAGCGCCCATCATCCGTTCCTTCACGCAAAGGAGATTCATGCCAGAGGTATGTGTGCGCCTCGCGACGATCGACGATCACCCCGTTGCGGAGCGTCTTCGGTCGATGTTCCGCCACGGCACGTTTGAGGAGCGCCGGCCCGTACCGGGTCGGTCGGAACTGCCGCCCGGCATCCGGACCCCGTTCGTCGCTCCCGTGAGGGTGTGTGGCTGACCATGACCTCACAGACGAACACCGCAGCGGTCGCGGGTACCTGGAAGCTCGGTGACTTGACCGTCAACCGCGTCGGGTTCGGCGCGATGCGCCTGACGGGCAGCGCCCCCTTCGACCTCGGGATGCCGAGTGACCGCGAGCGGTCGATCAGCGTGCTCCGGCGCGCGGTCGAGCTCGGTGTGAACCACATCGACACTGCCGCGTTCTACTTCTCGTCGAAGCGCTCCGCCAACGAGCTGATCAACCGGGCGCTCGCGCCGTACCCGGATGATCTGGTCATCGCGACCAAGGTCTGGCCCGGCCGGGACCCCTCGGGTGCGTGGTGGTGGGCCAGGCCGGAGCAGTTGCGCGGCCAGGTCGAGGAGAACCTCCGCCAACTCGGCCGTGATCACCTGGACATTGTGAATCTGCGCTTACCGCCGAGCCGCAGAAGCAGCTCGATTGCCGAGCACTTCGCCGCGTTGGCCGAGCTGCGCGATGCCGGGCTCATACGCCATCTCGGCATATCCAATGCCACTCCCGAGCACCTGGCCGAGGCCCGAGCCATCGCACCGGTCGTCTGCGTACAGAACTCCTACAGTGTCGGTGCGCCGAGCGATGAGCAGGAATTCCTGCAGGCCTGTGGTGAGCTCGGTATCGCCTTCGTACCGTTCTTCGCGATCGCCGGCAGCGGACGCGAGGCAGGCGCGAGCGCCGCCGACAGCGAAGCGGTGCTCTCCGTCGCCCGCGCGCACGGTGTGTCGGCCGCGCAGGTTCGGCTGGCATGGACTCTGCGACAAGGACCGCACGTGCTGGTCATCCCGGGTACCGGCGATCCGGACCATCTCGTCGAGAACGTGGCTGCCGGCGCGGTGCGGCTCTCGGACGACGAAATGGCACGCCTCCAGTCCCTGCAACACAACCCTTAGGAGAAGACGAAGACGAGAATGATCAGCGCGGCGAGGATGGCGAAAGTCTCCCACCGGGCAGCGCGCAACAAGGTGCTCAATGACAGGGATCCCCTGGACCCTCGGGATCCGGAGCCGCTGGAGGCCGAATTGTCGTCGGACGCGCCGTCACCATCGCTCATCCGCCCCATGTTACGACCTCCCCCACGATAGGGAGCGGGCTCCTTTCCTTGGGGAAGGTCGTTAGGGCCTGTCCGGGGTTGTGATCTGGGCCGGTCCGGTCGACCACGCTTCGAGCGGCGTCGCTGCCGGGCTGGGGCATACGCCTCAGTCCGGCAGCACGGGAAGCAGCTCCGGAAGGTGTCCGTCGGATGCGGTGGCCGCCGTCACCCGTTCCTGCGGCACCTCTCCGTAGAGCGTCGTACGCGGCTTCGCCGGGCGGCCCGCGAGTTCCGCGATCGCGACGAGGTCCTGAATGGACCGGTACGAGCCGTAACTGGAGCCTGCCATACGGGAGATGGTCTCCTCCATCAGCGTGCCGCCCAGGTCGTTGGCGCCCGAGCGCAGCATCTCCGCCGCGCCCTGCGTACCGAGCTTCACCCAGCTGGTCTGGATGTTGGTGATGTGCGGGTGGAGCAGCAGCCGGGCCATGGCGGTGACGGCCCTGTTGTCACGGTCGGTGGGGCCGGGGCGGGCGATGCCCGCCAGGTAGACCGGGGCGTTGGTGTGGATGAACGGGAGAGTAACGAACTCCGTGAAGCCGCCGGTCTCCTGCTGGAGGTTCGCCAGCGTCCGCAGGTGGCCGAGCCAGTGGCGGGGCTGGTCGACATGGCCGTACATCATCGTGGATGAGGTGCGCAGGCCCTCCTCATGGGCGGTCCTGATGACCTCCAGCCAGGTAGCCGTGGGCAGCTTGCCCTTGGTGAGGACCCAGCGGACCTCGTCGTCCAGGATCTCGGCCGCCGTGCCGGGGATCGAGCCGAGCCCGGCATCCTTCGCGGCGATCAGCCAGTCGCGGATCGACATGCCGGTACGGGTGGCGCCGTTGACGACCTCCATGGGCGAGAAGGCGTGTACGTGCATGCCGGGGACGCGTTCCTTCACCGCCCGCGCGATGTCGAAGTACGCGGTGCCGGGCAGGTCGGGATGGATGCCGCCCTGCATGCAGACCTCGACCGCGCCGACGTCCCACGCCTGCGCGGCCCGGTCGGCGACCTGGTCCAGGGAGAGGGTGTACGCGTCGGCGTCGGTGCGCCGCTGGGCGAAGGCGCAGAAACGGCAGCCGGTGTAGCAGACATTGGTGAAGTTGATGTTCCTGGTGACGATGTATGTGACGTCGTCACCGACCACGTCACGGCGCAAGGTGTCCGCGATCCGGCACAGTTCGTCGAGCGCCGGGCCGTCCGCGTGGAGCAGGGCGAGGGACTGGTCGTCGGTGAGCTTCGTCGGGTCGTCGGCGGCCTGGCTCAGCGCCTGGCGCACGTCGGCGTCGATGCGGGACGGGACCATGCCGGGGGCGGCGGCTTCGCGCAGTGCCTCCCAGTCCCCGTACACCTCGTCGAAGTCCGCACGGCGGTCGCCGGTGCGGCCCTGGGTGTCGATGGTGCGGTGCAGGTCGGTGCGGCCGGTGGCGCCGAACTCCTCGTCGGGTTCCTGCCAGGGCAGGCCGGAGGGAATCGCTCCTTCGCGGGCCAGCCCCGTCTCCGGGTCGGCCAGGGCGCGGACGTGCGGGAGGAGGCGAGGGTCGAGCCAGGGCTCGCCGCGCTGGATGAACTCCGGGTAGATGGTGAGGCGTTCGCGGAGCGTGAAGCCCGACTCGGCGGTCCTGGCTGCCAGTTCGTCGATGTGGGGCCAGGGGCGTTCGGGGTTCACATGGTCGGGCGTGAGCGGGGAGATGCCGCCCCAATCGTCGATGCCCGCGCCGATGAGCAGCGCGTACTCGGCGTCGACGAGGTTCGGCGGGGCCTGGATGCGGGCGGACGGGCCGAGGATGTGCCGGGCTACGGCAATGGCCGCGGCCAGTTCCTCCAGCTCGGCGTCCGGCATGCCGCGCATCGCCGTGTCCGGCTTGGCGCGGAAGTTCTGGACGATGACTTCCTGGATGCCGTGGTAGGCGCGGGCGGTCTTGCGGAGCTCGAAGAGGGAGTCGGCGCGCTCCTCGTACGACTCGCCGATCCCGATCAGGATCCCGGTGGTGAACGGGACGTTGGAGCGGCCCGCGTCTTCAAGGACGCGCAGGCGTACGGCCGGTTCCTTGTCCGGGGAGCCGTGGTGCGGGCCGCCCGGCTCGGACCACAGCCGGGTGGCCGTCGTCTCCAGCATCATGCCCATGGAGGGGGCGACGGGCTTGAGCCGCTGAAGGTCCGTCCAGGTCAGCACGCCCGGGTTGAGGTGCGGGAGGAGGCCGGTCTCCTCCAGGACCCGGATCGCCATGGCGCGTACGTACGCGAGGGTGTCGTCGTACCCCTCGGTCTCCAGCCACTCCCGCGCCTCGGGCCAGCGGTCCTCGGGCCGGTCGCCGAGCGTGAACAGCGCTTCCTTGCAGCCCATGGCCGCACCCTTACGGGCGATGTCCAGCACCTCGTCGGGCGACAGGAACATCCCGTGGCCCTCGCGCCGGAGCTTGCCGGGGACGGTGACAAAGGTGCAGTAGTGGCACTTGTCGCGGCAGAGCCGGGTCAGCGGGATGAAGACCTTACGGGAGTACGTGATGACACCCGGACGGCCGGCGGCTTCGAGGCCGGCGTCGCGCACCCGGGCGGCCGAGGCGGCCAGATCCGTCAGATCGTCACCTCGCGCCTGGAGCAGAACGGCGGCCTCGGTCACATCGAGTGCGACACCGTCGCGGGCCCGCTTGAGGGCGCGCCGCATGGCGTTGGTGGTCGGGCGTCCGTGCTGAGGATCGGTCATGAAACGAGCATACGAGCGGGGCCCGCGCCCCGGACCGGAGCATCTGCACGCGGAGCCCGGACAGCTCCGTCCGCCCGAGCCGTCCTCGCTCCCATCGCAGACATGCTCGGCTCCGGGCCACGGCGGCGCGACCGGCCGCAGCGAAGCCCGAGAGATTCCGGCCACCCTGAAATTCACGAGGCGGGACCCGGTCGGCCGGGTCCCGCCTCGCGATACTTTCGAAAACCTCTACTCAAGGGTGAGCTGGCTACTCCACGAAACGCCAGGTGATGTCGATCGAACCCTGTTCGAGGGAGGCGAGCGCCTTGTATGCGCCGAGCGTCAGATCGAGGCCATACCTGCTCATACCCGGGCTCCGGTCAATGACCGTCGCGGTTATGGACTTTCCGTTGTGCGTGATTTCGACCTTCCTCCCGCAGGAGGGAGACGGGTATCCGGATTCGAACATGCTGGTGTCGAGCGCAACAGCGAAATCACTGTCCGTGGTCACTATGCCGCACGCCACCAGCCCGGGCTGGTAGTACGTCGCGATTCCCTGGTAGCCGTTCGACGGCGGCTCTGCGGGTGGCCCCGACGTCCGGCCCGACGCTGGGGGTGTCGCCTTGGCCTGCTCCGGGGGCGGCGTCGTTGTCTGGCCCGGCTCCGGGGGCGGCGTTGTGGTGCTGCCCGGCTCCGGGGGCGTCGTTGTCCCACTTGGTTCCGGGGCGAGAGTGGAACGGGGCGACTCGGTCAGGGTGGAGCCAGGTTCCGGTTGCCCTGAAGCGCTCGATGCCGGGATGGGGGTGTCGGCGTCCTCCGAGGCGGAGGCGGTGGCGACGATCCCGGCAGCGGAGCCGACGGCCAGCAGTGTGGCCGCCGCCATTTTGGCGATCTTTGCTCTCAACGTTCCCTCTCTGAATGTCTTATTCCGGACGGCGCGCATGCGAAGCATTCGTGGCGGGGGGTGCCATGAAGTTTCCTCGCGACCACGCCGCTGCGATCGTCGGCCCACGGGGGCAGACGATCGCAGCGGCCTCATGATGACCAGTCCCGCTGATGCTCCGCTGATGCCCCGCTGATGCCCCGCTGACGTTCGGCAACAAGCCGCGAACGCCGGGCACCCGTACGCGCGAGGGTCGAGCAGCAGGTTAAAAAAAACAAGCTGAGGATCGGTCATGAAGCGGGCACACGAACGAAGCGCACGCCCCGGACCAGGGTCGGACGGGGGCGAAGGCTCGGCCCTGGCGCCGGGGCCGCTGGGAGGTGTCGGGGGCTACCCCGGAGCGCACCCTGTACGTGGGCGACTGCCCGGCCGACGACCTGTTCCCGGCCAAATCCTTCGGCCTGCGCCGCGGCGGACATGGGCGTGACCGGATACCCGTGACGCGGCCACCGGCCAACATCCACAGGCCCATGTGTCATGTTTCCCTGACGCGGGGCGTCGGCCATTTCTGTGCATCCACCCATGCGGCATACGGGGTCCAGGGGACGGTGGGGAACTGCGTACGCAGCGCCTCCAGGTCCACCTGGTATCCGGTGTCCGTCAGGAATCCGTACATGGCGAACATGTCGGGGTTGGCGGTACGCAGGTCCTCCAGCGGCGTCCGACGGAACGCGACCGTGCCGCCCGCGGCCCGTCCGATCTCCGCGGCCATCCGGACCGGCGTGGGATCGTCGCCCGCCACCTCGATCCGCTGGCCGATCCAGCGGTCCGGATCGGCCACGACCGCGGCCACGACCCGGCCCAGGTCCTGCCGTGCCACCTGCTGGAGGGGCGTGTCACCGGGAAGCGGCATGGTCAGGACACCAGCGGCGACCTCGTCCAGAGCACCCAGCGCGTTGTCGTAGAAGTAGGTCGGTGCCACGACCGTCGCGGGAAGTCCGGATTCGGCAAGCAATTCCTCGGTCCTGGCCTTCGTCTCGAAGTGCGGGACGCCGGTGCCGCGATTCGCGCTGGCGACGGAGGCCAGCACCAGATGCGGCAGTGCGGCGTCCGCGGCGGCCCGTACGATCGCCGCGCCCTGGGCCACCTCCGCGTCCAGACCGTCCTGGAAGGGTGTGGTGACGGCGAATGCGGCTGCCATGCCCCGAAACGCGTCGGCGAGGGAGGCCGCGTCGAAGAGATCCCCGGCAACGACGTCCGCCCCGGCCGACGCCAGCGCCCTGGCCCGCCCGCTGCGGGGATCGCGCACCACGGCGCGCACAGCACGCCCCGCCTCCAGCAGAGCGGCGACCACGGCGCCGCCCTGGCCGCCGGTCGCGCCGAGTACCGCGATGGGCATGGGACCTCCGTGATCAAGGGACATGTGTCCATGCTGAACAGCGGAGGCCAAACCTGCCACCGGGAGGACACCGGGCGGTGAACGCCGCCCCACCCAGCCTTGATCCCGGGTTCTTCGCAAGATCCGCTTGCACGCTCAGTCACGGGGCTTCGGACAGACGCTGGACCGTCCGCCAGCGTTGGGCCTCGTCATCTGGGGCGTCCGGGGAAGGAAAGTGGAACGGCACTCCGAGGTAGTGAGCCAAGGCCCGCCCCGCACCCGCCCCCGCACCGTCACCCACCACGCCCACGCCCACGCTCTACCCGCCGCCCCGCGCGACGGCTCAGGCTCCTCCAGGTAACTGTCGACACTCTTGATAGCGATCTGACTCCCCCTCAACTTTGCTTCCTCGCCCGTAAAGAACGTCAGGTAATCGCTACTCTGTTCTCCCCCTGCCATGAGGTGGGGAGAACAGGGGTGGGACATGCGCAGAAGAATCGCTGTGGCCTCCGTGGTGGCGGCAGTGGCCACCGGGATCGCGGTGGCGCCGGCAGCTCATGCGGAGGGGCGAGGTGACATACGGGTCACCAAGACCGTCGTGAACGGTGGCAGCAGTGTGATCGTCGGGGTCAAGAACGTCAAGCAATTCCCGATCACCATGACGATCAAGGACAACTCGGGGGTGAAGGGGGTCTCCGATGTGTCCGCGTACAACACGACCAATGGTCATGGACCGGTGGACCACCTCGGCACGACGTGCAAAAAGGTCAGCACGACGACGTCCGTGTGCACGGCGACGATGGAGATCGATCCGACGTGGATCGACTCGTACGGAAGCGGCAACGCGGGCTGGGATGCCAACGCGGTCGCGGGGAACTGGCAGGTCAACGCCACGGTCCAGGCGAATGACCGCGACTACTGGATCTCCGACCGCATCGCCTTGTTCAAGGTGAAGCGCGCCGCGACCCTGACCACGGACGCCACGCCCGAGCCGGTCAGGAAGGGGGGCACGCTAACCGTCACCGGAAAGTTGTCGCGAGCCAACTGGACGGACCTCAAGTACCACGCGTTCACCAAGCAGGTGGTGAAGCTGCAGTACAAGAAGCCCGGCGGCACGTACAACACCGTGAAGACGGCGACCACGGACAGCAAGGGCCACCTCCGCGCGACAGTGAAGGCCACTGCTTCGGGCAGCTGGCGCTGGGCGTTCCTCGGTACGACCACGACCATGAAAGTCGTCTCCACCGGCGACGCCGTCACGGTGAATTGACATCCTCCCCTCCCCCAGGGAGGGGAGGGGATTCCTGGCTCAGGCTGCCTCCGGGAGCAGCGCCGGAGGTCTTACGCCCTCAGCACCAGCCGAGTTGAGACCAGCCCGTGCGACGGTTCTGGGCTGCGCCCGGTGAAGGCGGAGCTACTCCCCCAGCACCGCACGCATCACGCTCTTCGCGATCGGTGCACCCAGCCGGCCGCCCGAGATGTCCGCGCGGGAAATGTCCATGGCCGTCGGGTCGATGAACACCGCGACCGCCACCGACTGCCCGTCGGACTTCTTTCCGTACGAGACGAACCAGCCGTACGGCACCTCGTCCCTCACGTTCACGCCGCGCTGCGCCGTGCCCGTCTTGCCACCGACCGTGACACCGTCGATCAGGGCCCGTTGGGCGCTGCCCTCCTTGGCGGTGAACTCCATCATCTCCTGGACCTTCTTCGCCGTTTCCTCCGACACGGCCTGGCTCTTGAGCTTCGGCTCGTTCTTCTCCAGGACCGAGAGATCCGGGCCACGGAGCTCGTCCACGATGTACGGCTGCATCAGCTTGCCGTCGTTGGCGAGGGCGGCCGTCACCATGGCCATCTGCATCGGTGTGCTGGTGAGGCTGCCCTGGCCCATGCCCGTCAAAGCGGTTCCAGGCTTGTCCAGTTCCTCCGGGTATAGGCTCTTGGTGGCGAGCATGTCGCCGAACTCCTCCGAGTAGACGTCGGAGTTGAAGCCGAATTTCTCCGCCGTCTCGCGCATCTTGTCGGCGCCGACCTTGGACGCCGCGTCGAGGAAGACGTTGTTGCAGGAGTACTGCATCGCGGTCTTCATGGACGCCTTGTTGCACACCGCGTCGCCCGCCTCGCTGCCGATCTTGTTCGTGGACAGTGGCAGGGGGTACGGGGAGACGGCGTCGGTTGCCGCGTCGACATCGGTGACCACGCCGTTCTCCAGGGCCGCGGCCGCCGTGAGGATCTTGAACGTCGAGCCGGGCGGGTAGGTCTCGCGCAGCGGACGGTTGGCCAGCGGCTTGCTCTTGTCGTCGACGAGCGCCTGGAATTTATCCCCCTCCTTGAACGAGTTCCCGGCGAAGACGGACGGGTCGTACGAGGGCGTGGAGACAAGGGCCAGGACCTTTCCCGTAGGCGGGTCCAGAGCGACGACCGCGCCCCGCGCGCCGAGATCGGTGAGCCCCTTGTAGCCTGCCTTCTGCGCCTTCGGGTCGATCGTGGTGATCACATCGCCGCCGCGCCGCTGCTCACCGGTGAGGATGTCCTTGGCATGCCCGAACGCGAACCGGTCGTCCTGGCCGCTGAGGACGCTGTCATACGTCTTCTCCAGCAGGGACATGCCCTGCGCCTGCGAGGCGTAGCCGGTGACCGGGGCGTACATCGCGCCCTGCTTGAAGGTCCGCTGGTACTTGAAGTCTGTGCCGTCGACCGCCTTGGAGCCGGTGATCGCCCGGCTGCCGACGACGATGTCGCCGCGCGGGGTGGCGAACTGTTCGATCTTCACCCGGCGATTGTGTTCATCGGTGGCCAGCGACTCGCTCTGGAAGTACTGGAGCCAGTTGGCCCGCAGCAGCAGCGCCATCACCAACAGCCCGCAGAAGATGGCTATGTGCCGCAACGGCCTGTTCATCGTGGATCCACTCCCGTGCTCACAAAACTATTCGGTTCTTGGACCGACCGGTCCATAGGTGGGCGACGTGGCGGGGCTGGGCACGCATCTGCCGCCCCTCATTCGCCGGACAGTATTAAATATTGAAGATGCTTCGCTCCGGGCAGGTGGTTGCATCCGGGAGCAACCTGCGGAGCGGGCTCGTGGCCGGGCGCGAGCCCTTACAGGTACTCCGCGTACGCGTCCAGCGCCCGCAGCACCTCCGCCTCCCCCGCCGGAGGCAGCTGGAGGACGACCTCCTCGATGCCCAACTCCGCGTAGTGCGCCAGCTTCCCCGGGCTGGGGAGCACCGCGTACGGGACCACCTGAAGCTGCTTCGGGTCGCGGCCGGCCGACTCCCAGACCTGGCGCAGTTTCGGTACGGACTCCGTCAGGCCGCGCCCGCCGATCGGCAGCCAGCCGTCGGCGTACTGCGCGATGTGCGCGAACAGCTTGGGGCCTGCCGCGCCGCCGATCAGGGTGCGGGGGCCGTTCACCGGGCCGCGGGGCTGCTGGATCGGCTTCGGGTACGCGTGGCTGGCCCGTACCGCGCCGAACTCGCCTTCGTACGCGGTCGGTTCGTTGGCCCACAGGGCGCGCATCAAGGCCATTCGGTCGCGGACGAGGTCCCGGCGCGTCGACCAGTTCACCCCGTGGTCGGCGGCTTCCTCGACGTTCCAGCCGTAACCGAGGCCCAGCGTGAAGCGGCCGCCGGAGAGATGGTCGAGAGTGGCGATCTGCTTCGCGAGATCGATCGGGTCGTGCTGGGCGATGAGCGTGATGCCGGTGCCGAGGGTGAGGCGTTCGGTGACGGCAGCGGCCTGGGCGAGGGCGACGAAGGGGTTGAGGGTGCGGCCGTACTCGGGCGGGAGCTCGCCGCCTGCCGGGTAGGGGGTGTCCCTGCTCGCCGGGATGTGGGTGTGCTCGGGCAGGTAGAGCCCGGCGAACCCGCGTTGTTCGAGCTCGCGGGCGATCCGCAGTGGCGTGATCGTCTCATCGGTGAGGAAGATCGTTGTGGCGATCCGCATATGAGGACACCTCCGTCGTGGTCCGGTGGGGGCCCCAACGTATGCCGAGCGGTGCGGAATGCCGAGTGTCGCGCATTACCGGCCCCTCTCGTGCCTCTCGGCGTTCTTCCGGAGTTCACGGCTTCCGGCCAGGGTTGAGTGCGTCATCCTCGCCACCACGACACCGGGGAGCCACTCGTATGTCCGCATCGCAATCCGCCCACGGCCGCCCGATGGCCAGGCGCGGCCTTCTCGTCGGGACGGCCGCCACGGCTCTAACCTTGGGCACTGTGAGCTTCGCCGACGCCGCGACCGGGGACGATGTCCCGGACCGGACCAGGACCGTGCGCGGCACGCTGCCGACCGGGTCGCCGGACTATGTGTATCTGCCGGTCGAAGTACCGCACGGAGTGAGGGAGATCGCTGTCTCGTACACGTACGAGAAGACGCCCGTACCGGCCGGCACGCAGGGCAACGCCCTCGACATCGGCATCTTCGACGAGCGCGGCACGGACATGGGCGGGCACGGATTCAGGGGGTGGTCCGGCGGGGCGCGCAGCAGCTTCTTCATCCGGGCGGACGAGGCGACGCCCGGTTACATCGCGGGGCCGGTACGGGCCGGGACCTGGAACATCGCCCTCGGGCCGTACACCGTCGCCCCGGAAGGGCTCTCGTACGAGGTGACGATCACTCTGCGCTTCGGGCCGGCCGGGTCCACGCCGAAGCCCGTGTACCCGCCCAAGCGCGCGAAGGGGCGCGGGCGCGCCTGGTACCGCGGGGACTGCCATCTCCACTCCGTCCACTCGGACGGCAAGCGCACCCCTGCCGATATCGCCGCCGCCGCACGCGCGGCCGGGCTCGACTTCATCAACAGCAGTGAGCACAACACGTACTCCGCGCACAGCGCGTGGGACGGGCTGTGGGGTGACGATCTGCTCGTTCTCACGGGCGAGGAGGTCACCACCCGCAACGGGCATGTGATCGCGCTCGCCGTCGACCCGGGCACGTGGGTCGACTGGCGCTACCGGGCCCGCGACAACCGGTTCGGGCACTATGCGAAGGCGGTGCGCCGGGCAGGCGGTCTGGTAGTGCCCGCTCATCCGCACGCCACCTGCATCGGCTGCCACTGGAAGTTCGGCTTCGGCGAGGCGGACGCGGTGGAGGTGTGGAACGGGGCGTACACCCCGGACGACGAGGTGGCCCTCGCCGAGTGGGACAACTCCCTTGTGGCGGCGGTTCGTACGTCGAAGCCGTGGGTTCCGGCGATGGGCAACAGCGACGCGCACCGGGAGCCGGACAAGGTGGGGCTGCCGCAGACCGTCGTGCTCGCCGACGAGCTGTCGCGCGAGGCGATCACGGCCGGAATCCGGGCCGGGCACTCCTACATCGCCGAGTCGTCCGCCGTCACTCTGTCCTTCGGGGCCTCGGGCGGGCGCGGCCGGCATGCCGGGATCGGTGAACGGCTGCGGGTGGACGGGGACGACACCCCGGTCACGGTACGGCTGGAGGTGGCCGGGGCACCCGGCTGCACCGCGCACTTCGTCACCGACCAGGGCACGCTGTTCACGGCCACGCTGCCGGAGTCGGGGGCGGGGGTGGTGGAGTGGCGTACGACGCCGGTCTACGCCGCCTATGTGCGGGCCGAGGTCCGGCACCCGGCGACGGTGCCGGGGCTGCCGGGGGCGCTGGCGGCGCTCACCAATCCGGTGTTCCTGGAGGGATAGGAAACTCCCTAAGACGACTCGACGTCAAGATACTTGATGTCGACATACCTGTTGTCCGGGCTCCGTCCCTGTGCGCTTCGCGGCCGGGAGCGTCACAGTGGAAGGGGAGGAAAGCGGGCGGCCTGCCCGAGGAGGTATCCGGATGGATGCGACCGGCGAAAGCGACGACCGGCTCCGGGACTACCGCAGCAAACGGCATTTCGACGCGACCACGGAGCCACGCGGCGACGGCGAGCGGACGGGTGCGGCGCCCTGCTTCGTCGTACAGATCCACCAGGCGCGGCGCTTGCACTTCGACTTCCGGCTGGAGGTCGGCGGTGTACTGAAGTCATGGGCGGTGCCGCGCGGGCCCTCGGAGGACCCGCGCGAGAGGCGGCTGGCCGTCCCCACGGAGGACCACCCGCTGGAGTACCGCACGTTCGAGGGGGTCATCGCGAAGGGCGAGTACGGCGGCGGCACGGTGATCGTCTGGGACCAGGGCACCTACCGGCCGCTCAGCCATGACCGCTGGGGCGCGCCCGTGCCGTTCGAGCAGTCCCTGGAGGACGGGCACGCGACCTTCTGGCTCGACGGCACCAAGCTGCACGGCGAGTTCGCCCTCACCCGTTTCAAGGCAGGCGGTGGGAGCGACGCCCCGGGCGGCGAGATATGGCTGCTGATCAAGGCCAAGGACGGGCGCGCCACCCATGACGGGCCGGACAGACCGGACCCGTACCTGGCACGTTCGGCCCGCACGGGGCGCACCCTGGCACAGGTCGCCGCCGAGGAAGGGGGCGGGTCTTCGTGGTGACCGCACGCAGGACCATGGAAGTCCTCCTCAGCCGCTACGGCACCACCTATGCCGCCGAGGCCGGCATCAGGATGCGGAACACACCCCAGCCCCTCTACCAACTCCTCGTGCTCAGCGACCTGTTGAGCGCCCGTATCCGGGCTTCCGTGGCGGTGGCGGCGGCACGCGCACTGTTCGCCCACGGCATGCGCTCCCCGGACCGGATGATCGGGACGACATGGCAACAGCGAGTCGACGCGCTGGGCGAGGGCGGCTACCGACGCTACGACGAACGGACCGCCACTCAGCTCGGCGACGGGGCAGAGCTCCTGCTGGTCGAGTACGGGGGTGATCTTCGTCGGCTGCGCAAGGAGGCCGACGGCGACCTGGACATCCTGCGGTCCGGGCTGCGCAGAACCCCGGGCATGGGCCCGGCCGGTGCGGACATCTTCGTACGCGAGGTACAGGACGTGTGGCCGGAGGCGGCACCGTTCCTTGACGAGAAGGCCCTTCAGGGCGCCGAGAAACTCGGGCTGCCCGCCTCGCCGGCGAAGCTCGCGCGGCTGGCGGAGCAAGCCGGCGACCGCGGGCCGGCCGCGCTCGCGGCGGCCCTGGTGCGCGCCGCGCTGGACAAGCATGTCGTGGACGACGTCGGAGCGCGGGCCTGAGAGCCTGTCGGGTGGCCTCTGAGGGGGCTGTCAGTCCTCCACGACCAGTGCCGGGGTCTCCTTCGTCAGCACTTCACCGCGGAAGAACGCGGGGCTGCGACGTTGCATCGCCAGCATCAGCACCACACCGAGCAGCAGCAGCCCGACACCGATCACGAACACCGAGCCGACTCCGAAGACGGCCGAGCCGGAGCCGTATGCCGGGTCCCACATGTCGTAGAGGGTCTTGCAGAAGACCGCGGTGAGGAGGAGCCCGCCGGTGACCGGGAAGAGGCCCTTGAAGGCCAGGTCGCGGATGGAGCGGGTCAGGTCGGCACGGAAGTACCAGGCGCAGGCGAACGCCGTCAGCGCGTAGTAGAAGCAGATCATGAGGCCGAGCGCGTAGATGGTGTCGACCAGGACGTGCTCGCTGACCAGCGTCATGACCGCGTAGAAGATGCCGGTGGCCACGCCCGCCATGACGGTGGCCTTCCCCGGGGTCCTGAAGCGCGGGTGGACGCGGGCGTACGAGGCGGGCAGGGCCTCGTACGTGGACATCGCCAGGACCGTGCGTGCCACCGGGATGAAGGTGGTCTGCAGGCTCGCGGCGGCGGAGGCCAGGACGGCGACGAAGAGCAGGACACCGAGGGCGGGGCCCATGATCGGGCCGGCGAGTGCGGCGAAGACGTTGTCGGAGGTGTCCGGGTTGGCGAGGCCGAGACCCGTACCGCCGGAGCCGACGGCCATCTGGGCGGCGACGCCGGTCGCGAGGTAGGAGCCGACGAGCACGACCATCGCGATGAGCGCGGCGCGTCCGGGGGTCTTCTCGCTGCCGACGGTCTCCTCGTTGGCGGTCAGACAGGCGTCCCATCCCCAGAACATGAAGATCGACAGCGACAGACCCGCCGTGAACGTCCCGAAGGACTCCACTGCGAACGGGTTCAGCCAGGACCAGGAGAAGTCCAGCGACGAGGTGAACTCCCCGCTTTTCGCCTTCTGTACGGCCATCACCACGAACAGGGCGAGGACGACGAGCTGGAGGCCTACCAAGGTGTACTGGACGCCCTTGGTGGCCGTCATCCCCCGGTAGCTGATCGCCGTGGCGACCGCGATGAAGGTCAGACAGGTCAGGATGTGGACGGCCTTGTTGTCGTCCAGGGCGGCGATCGAATCGTTGCCCGTGACCTCGCCCGCGAGGAGCCAGAAGTACGAGGTGGCGACACCCGCCAGGTTCGACAGGACGATGATCGTCGCGATGACCAGGCCCCAGCCGCACATCCAGCCCACGCGCGGGCCGAATGCCTTCACCGTCCAGGTGAAGGAGGTGCCGCAGTCCGGCACGGCCTTGTTGAGTTCGCGGTACGCGAAGGCAACGAGCAGCATCGGCAGGAAGCCGGCCAGGAAGACGGCGGGCATCTGCAAGCCGACCTCGCCCGCGGTGGAGCCGAGCGTAGAGGTGAGGCAGTAGACGGGCGCGACGGTGGAGATGCCGATGACGGCACTGCCCATCAGGCCGACGGAGTTCCCGCCGAGGCCCTTGCCGCGTACACCGCCGTCGGCCGAGGGGGCACCCCGTACCGTGTCTCCGGCCTGCGGCCGCGCGTCCAGCTGTGTCATGAAAAGGACGTTAAGCGATGCGTTTTCCACATCCGGAGGCTGGAACTCCACCAGCTCGCCCTTGAATTTCAGGCGACAAAGCGGATACGCGAGTGTCAATTGAAGGTCAACGACGAAAAAGACCTTCCAAAGAGAGGCCTATTCCCGTTCGCAGCGCCATACGGGAACCGTACGCCTGTCCGTTTTGTGGCGATTCAAAAATTTCCCATGAGTGTCCGCTCAGCGGACACTCACCGGGTACGCCGGTTCAGCCCGGCCAGACGATCGCCTGGAGTTCGCTGTACGCGTGCAGGGCGTACGAGCCGACATCGCGCCCGACACCACTCTTCTTGAACCCGCCGAACGGGGCCTCCATGTTCCGCCCGATGGTGTTCACGCCGACTCCGCCGGCGCGCAGCCGCCGGGCCACCCGGAAGGCGCGTGCCACGTCCGAGGACCAGACGTAGTCGATCAGTCCGTAGTCGCTGTCATTGGCGAGTGCGATGCCCTCCTCCTCGTCGTCGAAGGGGACGACCACGACGACCGGTCCGAAGACCTCCTCGCGTACGACACGCATGTCGTTGGTGCAGTCGGCGAGGAGGGTGGGGGCGACGTAGCAGCCCCGGTCGAGTCCGGCCGGGCGTTCACCGCCCGTGACGATCCTCGCCCCCTCCTTCCGGCCGAGTTCGATGTACGCCTCGATGCGGTCGCGGTGGGCGGCGGAGATGACCGGGCCGACGACCGTACCCCGGTCCGTCGGGTCACCCACCTTCAAGTAGCCCGCGTACGCGGTGAGCTTCCCGATCAGGGCGTCGTGGGCTGCGCGCTGGACGAGGACGCGGGTCGGGGCCGTACAGATCTGGCCGCTGTAGAAGGAGAACGTGGTGCCGATGCCCGCCACCGCGGAGTCGAGGTCCGCGTCGTCGAGGACGACAGCGGCTCCCTTCCCGCCCAGCTCCATCAGCTGCCGCTTCATTCCGCGCCCGCACACCTCGGCGATGCGCTGCCCGACGGCCGTGGAACCGGTGAAGCTGACCATGTCGACGTCGTCGCAGTCCACGGCGGCCTCGCCCGCCTCGGGGCCGGACCCGGTGACGACATTGACGACACCCGCCGGAACGCCCGCCGCTTCGAGCGCCTCGGCCATCCGGTAGACGGAGAGCGGGTCCTGCGGTGCGGGTTTCACCACGACCGTGTTGCCCATGGCGAGTGCGGGGGCGATCTTGCCGGCCGGGTTGGCCCAGGGGTTGTTGTACGAGGTGATGCAGGTGACGACGCCGACCGGCTGACGTACGGCGAGCGCCCCGAAGACACCGGCCCGCCCCATCGGCCCGGCCTCGTTGATCTGCGGTGCGATCGCCTCCTCGACCGGTTCCAGGGCGCCCCTGGCATACCGGCGGAAGCGGGCGGCGCCGACGGCGACCTGCATGCCCCTGGCCGTTCCCGTGGTGGCACCGCTCTCCGCCTGGGCGAGAGCAGCGTTGCCGGTGAGGTCGCGCTGCATCAGGTCGGCGGCCCGGTCGAGGATCGCGGCCCGCTCCTCGGGGCGGGTACGGGACCAGGTGGCGAAGGCCTCACGGGCCGCCGCCGCTGCCGCGTACACCTGCTCACGGCTCGCCTCGGGTGCGAGGCCGACGACCTCCTCGGTGGCCGGGTTGATCACCTCGTAGTGGCCGTGGTCGGGTTCGGTCCACTCGCCGCCGATGAAGAGGCGTTGGCTGCTGTCGCTCATACGGTGCTCACCGTCCGGGTGTCGCGGCCGGAGCGGAGCACCGTACCGGGGACCGCGCCGGTCACCTTGTCGTCCCGCAGCGTCTCCACGCCGTTGACGCGGACCGACACGATGCCGATGGCCTTGGAGTCGAGGCGCGGGCTGTCGCCGGGCAGATCGTGTACGAGGGTGGCGGGCCCGGCGTCGATGCGTTCGGGGTCGAAGAGGACGAGGTCGGCGTGGAAGCCCTCCTCGATCCGGCCGCGGTCGCGGAGCCCGAAGAGCTGGGCCGGGTCGTCGGTGAGCATCTTGACGGCCTGTTCGAGGGGGAGGAGTTTCCGTCGGCGCAGGCAGTCGCCGAGGAAGCGGGTGGTGTACGGGGCGCCGCACATCCGGTCCAGGTGCGCGCCCGCGTCGGAGCCCCCGAGCATGACGTCCTCGTGCTCCCAGGTCTGCCGTCGCAGCGCCCAGGAGTCGGGGTCGTTGTCGGTGGGCATGGGCCACAACACCGTACGCAGCTCGTCCTCGGCGCAGATCTCGACGAGGCAGTGGAAGGGGTCCTGCCCGCGTTCGGCGGCTATGTCGCCCACGACGCGGCCGCTCAGCCCTTCGTTGGCCGTGCTGTAGGTGTCCCCGATGACGTACCGGCCGAAGTCGGCGAGGCGGCGGAAGACGCCGGCCTCTTTGCTGTCGGCGCGGCGGAGCATTTCGGCGCGGGTACCGGCGTCACGGAGCCGTTCGATGCGTTCGGGAACGGGGAGGGCGAGGATGTCGCCCCAGCCGGGGATGAGGTTGAGGGCGCAGAAGGTGCCGAGCGACATGTTCATGGGGGTGAGGATCGGCATGGTGAGTGCGACGATCCGGCCGCCGGCGCGGCGGGCCCGTTCGCTGGGCAGGAGCTGGCGGGGTACGCGTTCGGGGACGGCGGCGTCGATGGTGAGGACGTTCCAGTTCAGCGGGCGTCCCGCGGTGGCGGTCATGTCGACGAGGAGCTCGATCTCTTCGTCGGAGAACTGGTCGAGGCAGCCCGCGACGATCGCTTCGAGCTGGGTGCCTTCGTGTTCGCCGACGGCGCGGGAGAGGGCGAGGAGTTCTTCGGGGAGGGCATGGCGGGAGGCGACGGGCTGTCCGTCGCCGTCGGAGTGGGTGGCGGACTGGGTGGTGGACAGCCCCCAGGCTCCGGCGTCCATCGCATCGTGGAAGAGCGCGAGCATGGCGTCGAGCTGGGCGGGGGTGGGTTGTCCGCCGATCGCGTCGGCGCCCATGACGTGTCTGCGCAGGGCGCAGTGGCCGACCATGAACCCGGCATTGACGGCGATCCGCCCTTCGAGGGCGTCGAGGTATTCGCGGAAGCTGGACCAGGTCCAGTCGACGCCCTCCTCCAGGGCTTTGAGCGCCATGCCCTCCACCCGCGACATCATGCGGCGGGTGTAGTCGGCGTCCTCGGGGCGTTCTGGGTGGAGCGGGGCGAGGGTGAATCCGCAGTTGCCTCCGGCGACGGTGGTGACGCCGTGGTTCATGGACGGTGTGGCGTACGGGTCCCAGAAGAGCTGGGCGTCGTAGTGGGTGTGCGGGTCGACGAAACCGGGGGCGAGGACGAGGCCGGTGGCGTCCTCCGCGGTGACGGCTTCCTCGGTGAGCGTGCCCGGTTCGGCGATGACGGCGATGCGGCCGTCGCGAATGCCGATGTCGGCGGGGTATGAGGGTCCGCCGGTGCCGTCCACGACGGTCGCTCCGCGGATGAGGTGGTCGAGCATGACGGGGTTCCCTTCTGCGTTTCCTTGCGCGGGTACGTGGATGTGCAGCCGGGGTGCGCACGGCCGCGGTACGCACCCCGGCTCCACGGAGCGGCGGTCCGGGAAGACGCCGCTGGTCCCCCTAGGGCGTGTTTCGAAAGTCCCGCCTGGCACGCGACGCCTGGCACGCACGCCCGCCGCGTTGTCGGGATCGTCCTCGTACGCCCAGTACGAGGACGACCCTCCGCCTTGCGATCGCACGCACCAGACGCCGCGGGGCCCGCCCATCG